>NZ_DLOC01000104.1:0-84884 GCF_002478465.1 Empedobacter sp. UBA7494 | reverse complement strand
CAAAAATCCTAATGATTTTCCAACATTTCAAATTAATCAAAATAATAATACAATAATATTAAATAAAAACTCTACTTTTAAGTGTTCTTAACAAGGGGAAGATTACAGTCCGAATTAAAATTAGTTGTATATTTGCTTCATAATTTATAATGAATAAAAGAAATTAATGTTTTCTAAAGCGTGCGAATATGGAATTAAGGCTTGTGTGTTTATTGCACAAGAATCTGTAGAAGGAAAGAGAGTCAATTTAAAACAAATTGCAAATTCGATTAATTCTCCAGAAGCTTACACAGCCAAAATTCTTCAACAATTAGTGAAAGCAAATGTGATTTCATCTGTCAAAGGAAAAATGGGAGGTTTCCAAATGGATGCAGCGCATTTAGAAGATATCAAATTAGTGAATATCATCAAAGCGATTGACGGAGATGGTCTTTATCATAGTTGCATTTTAGGTTTAGTAGAATGCGATACTAACAAACCTTGTGCTTTACATAGCCGTGTTTTTGCAATTCGTAATGATTTGCGAGGTATGCTAGAAAAGACATCGATGTTTAATTTGATTGATGATCTAGAGAAAGGAATTGCTTTTCTTAAGCATTAAAAAAATTTGATTAAAAATAAGATAAAAATATCTGATTATCCGAATTGAAAAATTATAACAATGAACCTATTAATAGAACTTCCTCAAACAACTGCTTCTCAGATGAGTTATACTGTAACAGTAAATCTAAATGAAGCGTGCGAAAGGCATCATAAAACATTATTTTTTTGTTGGAATATTCGTGCTGGAATAGATAAAGGAGTCGATATTCAACGAATTGTTGATTATGTAAATTGGTATGGGGAAAAAGTATTATTCAAAAAATTTGAGATAGAAGAAAATTACTTGTTTTCGCTTTTAGATGAAGATCATTACTTGGTAAAAAGAGCATTGAAAGAACATAGACGTTTGAGACGCTTGTTCAAAATAGATGCAAAAAATCCGATGAAAAGTTTGATTTATATCGAAGAAGAATTGGATTTGCACATCAGATTTGAGGAGAAACAAATGTTTCCTGAATTTGAGAAAAATGCAACACAAAAAAAGTTAAAAGTAATTAAAGAACAATTTAATTCACTTTTAACTAACACAGATTGGAAAGATCAATTTTGGTTATAGGATCTTTCATAACCATAAATTTTTACTTATAATTTTTTAGATGATTTTTGAAAAAGAAAAGCTCGATTTTGCAGGTCGAGCTTTTTGCTTTTTTATGTGTTAAGGAAATTATTTCTTAATCTTAATTTCAAATATTTTATCCCAGTTTTTACCTGTTAATAACATATTTCCGTTGTCTTTGAAAGCGATTCCGTTCAATTCTTGTGCTTGCGGATTTCCTTGTTTTCCTTTCAATTCAGCGAAGTTAAACTCTACTTTTACAGCGCCAGTTTGCGGATCAATTACCACAATATTACTGTTATCTGCATGTCCAGATTTTAGGTAAACATTTGCATAAATTAAACCATCGTGGTATTCAATTTCATTCAAATAACTATATGGTTGTTGACTGTCAAAAGCTTGAACAGTTCTTAGATAATTAAAGTTTTCATCAAAGAAATGAATACGTTGAGAACCTTCTGTTATGGCCAATTCTTTTCCAATTGTTGTAATTCCCCAACCTTCGATAATTTGAGCTGGCATATCAAATTTTTCAACTTGATTAAAGTTTAAATCATATTTATAAATCACACGATCTTGCCATGTTAATTGATAAATAAAACCATTCAGTTCTGTAATTCCTTCTCCAAAAACATCGTCTTTGATTTGATATAATTTTGTAGGTTCAGTTGCCCCCAATTTATATTCAATCAAACGTGTTTTTCCTCCGCGAAGTCCAGTTCCTTCGAAAATATTTCCGTTTTTGAAATAAAAACCTTGCGTAAAATAATCTGGATTATGTGGATAAGTTCCTACAATTTCATAATTCCATTGCGCAGCCGGCTCATTTGCATAAACCACAAACGTAAAATCGCGCGAATTTGTTTCTTCTTCTCCTTTGAAGAATTTCAAATTAACCGTATGATTTCCTAATCCAATTGTTTTTCCGTCAATCGTAAAATCAGCAGGAACTTCTTGTCCATCCACCGAAACAACAACTTTCGTAATTCCATCTAAATTAGTTAAAGGAATATCGATTTTGTCGCCAATTTTGTATTTATTTTGTTCAATTTTCGAAACAATTTCAGTGATTGCAGTATTGTTTTTTCCAGTCGAATCTTTACAAGAAAATAACACTGAAGAGAAAACTGTTGCACAAACTGAAGCAGCGATTAAATATTTTTTCATTTGATGTGTTTTATGTTTTACGAATTAGGTTGCTAATTCTACTACAAATATATTTTATTTTGTTCGATTCGGATTATTTTTTACAAAGGCATCCCAACTCGAATATGAATTTGACGTCCCAGTTGTTTTACCCGAATTTAGATAATGACAAACCGCAACGGCAAGACCATCTGTGGCATCCAAACGTTTTGGAATTTCTTTCAATCCAAGTAAATGTTGTAACATGCCCGCAACTTGCTCCTTCGAGGCATTTCCGTTTCCGGTAATCGCCATCTTAATTTTTTTTGGCGCATATTCTACCACAGGCATATCGCGATGCAAACAAGCGGCTATACAAACACCTTGCGCACGTCCAAGTTTTAACATAGACTGAACATTAACGCCAAAAAACTGCGCTTCAATGGCTAATTCATCAGGATGATATTGATCGATAATGGCTAAAGTTTTTTCGAAAATCTTTTTCAATTTCGTTTGCTGGTTCGGAAGTTTATGCAACAACAATTCGTCTAAAGTAATCAACTTTATTTTTTTATTTTTGACTTCAATCAAACCAAAACCCATCACCATTGTTCCAGGATCAATCCCTAAAATAATCTTTTCCATCGTTGCGAAGGTATTAAGATATTCTGAAAATTAAGCCGAATTTCGACTCGCATTAATATTTCCGAATAACGAACGCATCACAATTTGCTCATAGATTGATTTGAACTCACTTTCATGATGAATTTTGTTCAACGCAAATTGTTGAATCGTTAATAATGGTAACACAATTTTTTCGCGCATTTGTACCGAAGATTTGTTCAATGGTTCGTCTTGCATCAATTCTGTGTAACCCGAAATTTCTAAACATAATGCTTTTGATAATTCAAATTCATCGTGCAAAATATTCCAAAATTCACCATATTCAGGATCATTTTTCATATAAGATGTTAATGGAAAATAAGTTTTTTCCATCGACATCATACTATTCTGGATCAATGTTTTGAAGAAGCTCGAATTCTTGAATAAATCTTTTACATCCTCTAAATGACCTTGTTTTTTCAATTCATTTATAGCTGTTCCAACACCAAAATATCCCGGAACATTTTGTTTTAATTGACTCCAAGAACCCACAAATGGAATAGCACGCAAATCATCGAACTCTAATTTTTTATCACCACCTCGTTTACTCGGACGGCTTCCGATATTCGTTTTTCCATAATAGTTAAGCGTACTCATATTTTCTAAATAAGGTAAAAATGAAGGATGCGCTTTCAAATCTTCGTATTTCTGATAACTAATTGTGGCTAATTTATCAATCAAAATTCGCTCATCTGGCGAAATCTGACTTGTGCTTGTCGAGAAAACATCCGAAATAATACCAGCTGTGTACAATTGTTCAAAATTATATTTTGCCTGCGGCATTGTTCCATAATTCGACGTAATTGTTTGTCCTTGAATTGTAATTTGAATTTCGTGATTCGCAATTGTTTTCCCTTGAGAAGCGTAAAATTCGTGCGTTTTTCCACCACCACGCGCAGGAGGTCCACCACGACCGTCAAAGAAAATAACTTCGATTTGATTTTTATCCGAAACATTCGAAAGGATTTCTTTGGTACGATAAATTTCCCAATTCGCTTTGATGTAACCACCATCTTTTGTTCCGTCCGAAAAACCTAACATAATCGATTGACGTTGTTTTCTACGTTCTAAATGTTGCGCATAAATAGGTAAATTATACAATTTATTCATCGTATTTTCAGCACCATCTAAACCTCTAATCGTCTCGAAAAGTGGCATGATATCAAACTTAATTTCATCGTCTTGATAACCACAAAATTTGAATAAAGCATAAACATTTAAAACATCGAAAATGGTTTCAGAATTTGAAATAATGTATCGGTTAACACCTAATTCACCATTTCGTTGCTGAATTTTTTTTAATTGATAAACATTTTTGATTGTATCAATCACAATATCATCTTCAAAATCTTCTGGTTTAGCTGTAAAAGACGGATTTATTAACAATTCGATTTGTTCTGCTTCGCTTAAATCTTTCAGATTAATTCCAGTATATTTTTCAACAATTCGGTTAATCACTTTTTGATGAACACGCGAATCTTGACGAATATCCAAAGAAGCAAAATGCAATCCGAAAATATCAACACGTGTGATAAAATCATCTAAAATATCTAAGAAAACACCATTGTGTTGTTCAATTAAAATTGTACGAATCGTTTGTAAGCGCGTTTTGATTTCATCAATTGTAATTGTTCCATTTTCATTGAACATATTTTCGTAAATCAAATTACTCAACGCTTTTAAAGGTTCTGTAACATGCTTGAATGTTAATCTACGTTGAACAATTTTAAGATGATTGTAATAATTTTTTAAGATACTTGTACGCAATAAACTTGCAACTTTCCATGTAATTTCTGCTGTTACAAACGGATTTCCATCGCGATCGCCTCCAGGCCAAAAACCTAATTGAATAACAGGAGATTTTAGAGGTTCACTTTCTGTAAAAAACAATTGGTTGATTTCGTTGTATAATCGTCCAATTGTTTGATAATATACATTTCTCAAATAATAAATAATAGAAACAGCTTCATCGTAAGGAGTTGGTTTTTCTTCGTTGATAAAAGGTGTTTTTCCTAATTGTTGCAACAATAAATCAATTTTACTTACCGAATCTTGTTGAATTGCGTCGCGTAAATCTTGAATAATTTGTTGAACATTTGTTGGATAAAACTGCGTTGGATGGGCTGTAAAAACAACTCTTGTTACAAAATCTTCGATTCTGGTTTTTACTTGCTCCATTTTACCTTGCGCTTGTGCAATATGATAAATGCTTTCCAAACTTCCTTTTTCATTTTCGGAATGTAATGACGGAAATGCAGCATCTTCGATACTATCAAACAAAACAACTTGTCGCTCGATGTATTGTATCATTCGAAACATCAAATCGATTTGCTCTTGTTCGGTTTTTAAATCAGTGTATTTCTCAAAAAAATTGTTGATGATTTCATTTGGTGATTTACCTTCGGGTAAACCTTTTTGACTTTCATCATACAAAAACGGAATCAATGATCCGATGTTTTGCATTTTTTCGTAGGGAAGACTCATAAAGAGACTGTTGTAAATTTGAAACTTATTTTCCACAATTTGGTGGAATTTAAGTTCAGATAAATTCGTACTTCGCATTAATAGGTATTTTTTCTCTTAATAGTAAATTTACTTGTTTCGAGGTAATTATCCTATTTATTTTAAACCAAAAAAAGAGAATCATATTGATTCTCTTTTTTATTATGATCGATTATTTAATTCAATTAATGGTTCAATAAAGTCTCTTGTATTTGATAAACGAGGAACTTTATTTTGTCCACCTAATTTACCTCTTGAAGCCATCCATTCGATGAATAATTTTGTGCGTGCTTTGTGTACAATCGGTCGATTAAGTGTCATATTATTGTAACGTTTTGCTTCGTAATCGGAATTAACTTCTTGCAAACCTTTATCTAAACAATCAATAAATTGCTCAAAATTTTCAGGCTCTTTATCAAACTCTATCATCCATTCGTGAGCGCCTTTTTCTTTTCCTTGCATAAAAATTGGACCAGCACTATATTCAGAAACAATTGAATTTGTTTGCATACAAGCACGTTTCAAAGCTTCTTCTGCATTTTCTATCATCAATTCTTCGCCAAATGCATTGATATAATGTTTTGTTCGTCCAGAAACAACAATTCTGTGTGGATTAGTTGAGGTAAATCGAACCGTATCACCAATAATATAACGCCATAAACCACCATTTGTTGTAATTACCATGGCGTAATTTTTACCAACTTCAACTTCTTTAATCGTTAAAAATCGTTGAGCTTCTGAACCAAATTCTTCCATTGGAATAAATTCGTAAAAAATTCCGTTGTCTAATAATAACAACAACTCTTTACTATTTAATTGATCCTGAATTCCAAAAAAACCTTCGGAAGCATTATATAATTCGAAATAATTTAATTTTTTCTGAGTAATTAAATTATAATTTTCTGCATAAGGTTTGAAGCTAATTCCACCATGAAAAAACACTTCGAGATTTGGCCATAATTCGTCCAAATAATTCTTTCCAGTTTCGGATAATAATTTATTCAACACAACTAACATCCATGAAGGAACGCCAGTTAAAGAACCAACATCTTCATTTTTTGTTGCATTGATAATCGCATTCATCTTCACATTCCAATCAGACATTAAAGAAATCTCACGATTCGGAATATTTTTCATCTCAGCATAAAAAGGTAAATTATCAATCAGAATAGCTGACAAATCACCAAAACGCGTATCATATTTTTGATAAAGTTCACTACTTCCACCAATTCTTAAGTTTTTGTGCATAAAAATATCCGTTTCGGGATAAGCGTTTAAGTACAATGCAAACATTGTTTTTCCTGCTGCGTAGTGACAATCTTCTAAGGATTCATTACTAATCGGAATAAATTTACTTTTGGCATTTGTTGTTCCAGAAGATTTCGCAAACCATTTTATTTTTCCATACCAAGTAACATCTTTCTCTCCTTTTCTTGCTAATTCAATATAAGGTTGAAAATCCTCGTAATGTACCGCAGGGACTTGCTCTTGATATTTATGTGTCGTTTTGATTTCGTCAAAATGAAATTCTTTTCCGTAAATAGTCGATTTGGCTTTTTTGATATTCTCAAATAACACACGTTCTTGCGTACCAACTGGATTTTTGATACTTTCCTCGATGATATTCATTCGGCTACGCATCATAATTTCCATAATCTTATTGACTATTCCCATCCGCTAAAAGTTTTGTAGATTTACACAAAATTAATTAAACTTTTTTAGGAAGATGCAGTTTGAAGGACAAATTCGTAAAATGACAACTGAAAATGGAATGCCAATCAATTATTATTGGAATTTCAAGAATGATTTTATTGTTATGAATCAATTGTTAGGAAAAAAAATCAAGATTAACTTTGATCACTACGAATGTTTAAACTGTCACGAGGACAAAGAGATTTATCAGATGGGATATTGTAAAGATTGTTTTTTTACAATACCAGAAGCTAATCCAAGTATCATCAATCCAGAACTTTCTACGGCACATTTGGGAATTGTGCAACGTGATTTAGAGTTTGAAACGAAATTCGAATTGCAACCGCATATTGTGTATTTGGCAAATTCATCAGGAATAAAAGTTGGTGTAACTCGTTTAACGCAAGTGCCGACACGTTGGATCGATCAAGGAGCTTCAGAAGCTATTATTATTGCGCGAACGGATAATCGTTACGAAGCTGGAATGATAGAGGTTTCGTTGAAAAATGTTATTGCTGATAAAACAAATTGGCAAAGAATGTTGAAAAACGATGTGCCAGAAATTAATTTGTTCGAAAAGTATCACGAAATCAGAAATGAAGTGAATCCAGATTTTCAACAATTTTTGGTTGATGAGCCAGAAGTTTGGAAGTTAGACTATCCAGTTTTATCTTATCCAGAAAAAGTAAAATCATTAAACTTGAAAAAAACGCCAGAAATAAAAGGTGTTTTGAAAGGAATAAAAGGTCAATACTTGATTTTTGAAGACAATACCGTTTTCAATGTTCGAGGTCACGAAGGTTTTTATGTGAATTTTGAAGTGTAAAATTCATTTTACAATAAAAGATATTCAAAAGTCGATTCTATAACAGAATCGACTTTTTTGTTTCTATCTATTTGATTTCAATAAAAATACTTGTTTTTCATCTTATTTATTTTTACATTAGTTATAATCAATTAACACAAAAAAATAGGAATTATGAAAGCAAGTGCATTACTTATGGTTGGCGGTATTTTGGCTTTAACAGCATGTAATAAAAAATCAGATTTGCCAGATTATAAGGTGAAAGAAGCCGTTTTAGATGTTTACAAATACAGAGCAGATAAGCCAGATTCACTTTTTTCCAAAGTAGAAGGCGTAAATGTGGATGATTTGAATGCGGTGGTTAAACAATATGGACCAGTTGATGTCTACAACTTTGAGAAAATGACGCCTCTTGAAGATGGTGATAAAACAGTTTATGAAGCAGTTTATAAAGTATCTTTTAAAGGAGCAGAAGGAACAGAAACTTTTAAAGTAAGAAAAATTGATAAGTTAGACGGAATTGTTGTTGGCTATGCAAGTGATGTAAAACCTATAGTTGCTCAGTCAGATTCTTTGGCTGTTAAAAAGGATTCGGTGAAATAAATATAAAAAAATAATAAATACGTAATGATTTATTGAAAAAGTTTGTATATTCGTTATCAATAATGAAACAAAACGGATTAAATACAATTATTTCAATTACGACGACTTCTAGTGTTCACACTTAGAGGAGTCTTGTTATGTATTTAATTCTAAAAAAATAATGCAAAAGCATCTTCTCAAAAGGAAGATGCTTTTTTTATGATCAAAATTTAAATTATGAAAGTTTTAAAATTCGGAGGAACATCAGTCGGATCGGTAGAAAGTATCCGCGCGGTCGTAGAAATTGTTAAACAAGAAAGGCAACAAAATAACTCGATTATTTTGGTTGTGTCTGCTATTTCTGGTTTGACCAATTTATTAACCAAAATGTCCGAAGAAGCTTCATCAGGAAGTTTTGATGAAAATGATTTAAAACTTTTTCAAGAAAAACATTTCGAAATTGTAAAATCTTTAATCGATGTGCCAAATCAAAATCCGATTTTAACAAAATTGAAATTGTTGATGAATGAGTTGGAAGCATTATTAGAAGGAGTAGAAATTTTGAAAGAATTAAGTCTGCAAACAAAAGATCTGATTTTGAGTTTCGGTGAAAGATGTAGCGCTTTATTAATCGCAAAAGTAATGCAAGAACATGTTGGAGATTCATTTGCTGTTAATGCGTCAGATTATATTGTGACAGATCATAATTTTGGTCAAGCGAATGTTATCGAGGAAAAATCATTTCAGAATATTCAACAATTAGCAAAAGATTATTCGGATAAATTATTAGTTGTAACAGGATTTATTGCTGCTAATGAAGAAGGGCGAGTCACAACTTTGGGAAGAGGAGGTTCTGATTACACTGCGGCTTTGATTGGTGCGGCTTTACATGCAGAACAAATTGAAATTTGGACAGATGTTAATGGAATGATGACGGCTGATCCTCGTTTTGTAAACAAAGCTTTTTCGTTAGAGAATTTATCCTATACAGAAGCGATGGAATTGTCGTATTTCGGTGCAAAAGTGATTTATCCACCTACAATGGCTCCTGCTTTTAAACTTCGAATTCCGATTTTAATTAAAAATACATTTCAGCCAGATTTCGAAGGAACAAAAATTCAGTTTCATTCTCAACCAACAGATTTTCCAATCAAAGGAATTTCGTCGATCAAAGATATTGCGTTAGTCAATATAAAAGGAAGTGGTTTAGTCGGAAAATTGGGCTTTAGTGGGAAACTTTTTTCACTTTTAGCGCAACATCATATCAACATTGTGTTGATTACGCAATCTTCGTCAGAGCACAGTATCACGCTTGCGATTCATCATAATGAAGTCGAAAAAGCGAAACAATTAATTGAAGAAGAGTTTTGTTTAGAAATTGCAGCAAAATGGTTGGAACCAATTGAGGTTGAAGAAAATCTTGGAATTATTGCAATTGTTGGAGAAAACATGAAGAAAACGGTTGGTGTTTCGGGAAAGTTATTTTATGCGTTGGGACGAAATGGAATCAATGTTAGAGCAATTGCGCAAGGTTCTTCGGAGTATAATATTTCGGTTGTGATTAATGAAAATGATTTATCGAAAGCTTTAAATGCGGTACATGATGCGTTTTTTAATCATTTGAAAAAAACAATTCATGTTTTCAATGTTGGTGTAGGAAATATTGGTTCGACATTTTTAAATCAATTAGAAAAACAGAAAGATTTTTTAGCAAAAAATAATGATATCGAGATAAAATTGGTCGGATTATCAAATTCAAAAAAAATGATGTTTGATGAAAACGGAATCAATTTATCGAATTGGAAAAATGAATTAGAAAATTCTTCTTCACCAGCTGATTTGAATGAGTTTATCCATAAAATGAAACAGTATAATTTACCAAATTGTGTTTTTGTTGATAATACAGCGAGTTCTGATTTGCCAAATTATTACAAACAAATTTTTGAAAGCAGCATTTCGGTTGTAACATGTAATAAAATTGCGAATTCGTCTTCTTATCAAGACTATAAAAACTTGAAAGAAACGGCTCGAAAATATGGGATTGATTTTCTTTACGAAACAAATGTAGGAGCAGGTTTACCAATTATTAGTGTGTTGAAAGATCTACGAATGAGTGGAGATCAAATCCTAAAAATTGAAGCGATTTTATCAGAGACAATTTCGTATATCTTCAATCATTTTAAAGGTGAAAATACATTTGCCGAAGTTGTAAAAAAAGCGCAAGAATTAGGTTATACAGAGCCAGATCCTCGAGATGATTTGAGCGGAATAGATTTTATGCGAAAAATGTTGATTCTTGCTCGTGATAATGGTTACGAAGTGGAGGCAGCAGATGTGAAAATTGATTCTATTTTGCCAAAATCTTGTCTAGAAGCTGCAACTGTAGAAGATTTTTATAGAAAATTAGTCAACGAAAATGATTATTTCGAAAAGATAAAATATCAAGCAGAAGCGGAGCAGAAAGTGATTCGTTACATCGGGATTTTAGAAGATGGAAAAATATCCATTTCGTTAGAATTGGTTGACAATCAACATCCGTTTTATGCCTTGTCAGGAAGCGATAATATTATTTCTTTTACAACTGCTCGTTACAAGGAACGTCCTTTGGTTGTGAAAGGTCCTGGAGCTGGCGCGGAAGTTACGGCGGCTGGCGTTTTTGCAGATTTAGTTAACATAAGTTCAATACGATAAAAGATGAATCAAATAATCGAAAATAAATATAAGCTTGATCAAGCGAAGTTTTTAGAAAAAGTACACGTTTTTGCTCCTGCAACAGTTGCGAATATGATTTGTGGATATGATATTTTGGGCTTTGCGGTGGATTATCCAGGTGATGAGGTAATCATGAAAAAGACAGAAAAATTAGGAATCCAAATTCTAACAATTACAGGTGATGAAGGAAAATTACCTTTGGATGCAATGAAGAATACAGTTTCTCATTCGGCATGGAAATTATTTTGTGATTTAGGTTTACAAGATTCTTTTGGATTATCGATAGAATTACACAAAAAAATGCCAATTGGAAGTGGTTTAGGATCTAGTGCGGCGAGTACAGTTGCTGGGCTTTTTGCATTAAATGAATTATTAGGAAAACCACTTTCTAAAAATGATCTTTTACCTTATTGTATGGAAGGCGAACGATTGGCTTGTGGCGCTGCTCATGCGGATAATGTTGCGCCATCATTGTTTGGTGGAATTACGTTGATTCCTTCTTACGAGCCGCTTTTGGTGCGTTCTTTGCCTGTTCCAGAAAATTTATATGTGACGTTAATTTACTCAAAAGTAGAAGTGCCAACAAAGGATGCGCGCAAATTAATTAAAGATAAAGTGCAATTGAGTAAAGCAATAAAGCAATGGGGGAATATTGCAAGTTTGGTTGCGGCGCTTTATGAAAATGATTACGAAGAAATTGGTCGTTCGATGCAAGATGATATTATCGAACCAAATCGTTCTTTATTGATTCCATATTTTAATGAAATGAAAAGTATTTCGCTCGAAAATAAGGCATTAACGTTTGGGATTTCTGGTTCTGGACCATCAGTTATGGCGTTATCTAAAAGTAAATTGGATGCAGAAAATATCGAACAAAAATTAAATGATTTCCTGACAATAAAAGAAATTGAACATTTATCATTTGTCTCTAAAATTAATCAACAAGGACCTTACATAAAACACTAAAAATGAAATTATATAGTACAAATAATCATAATAATAGAGTCGATTTTAAACAAGCCGTTTTTCAATCTTTGCCAGAAGATAAAGGATTGTATATGCCTTTGTCGTTACAAAAAATAGATGATGAATGGATCAATTCGATTGAAAATTATTCATTTCAAGAGATTGCGAAAAAGGTTACAAATCATTTATTAAAAGATGATTTTTCTGAAGAAACTATTAATAATTTGATTGATGAGGTAATCAATTTTCCTGCGCCTTTGGTGTTTTTAGAAGATGATTTAGCTGTTTTGGAATTGTTTCACGGACCTTCTTTTGCGTTCAAAGATTTTGGAGCGAGATTTATGAGTCGCGTGATGGCATATTATTCGAATAAAGATAATCAATTATTAGATGTTTTGGTCGCAACTTCTGGTGATACAGGAGGCGCTGTAGCACTCGGTTTTCTGGGAGTAGAAGGAACGCGAGTAACGATTTTGTATCCAAAAGGAAAAGTGTCGCCGATACAAGAATTGCAATTAACAGCGAACGGAAAAAATATTCGTGCGATAGAAATTGACGGAACTTTTGATGATTGTCAAGCCTTGGTAAAGCAAGCTTTTTTAGACAAAGATTTAATGAAAAATCTAAACTTAACCTCAGCAAATTCGATTAATATTGCTCGCTTAATTCCACAATCTTTCTATTATTTTGAAGCATTTTCTCAAGCAAAAAGAAAAGGTTTTGAGAAAGTTTCTTTTGTCGTTCCGAGTGGAAATTTCGGGAATATTACGGCTGGTATTTTGGCTTCAAAATTAGGATTGGAAGTGGAACAATTTGTTGCAGCTACAAATGCGAATGATACAGTTCCATCATTTTTAAAAACTGAAAATTATCAACCAAAATCTTCTGTGCAAACGTTATCGAATGCAATGGATGTTGGAAATCCGAGTAATTGGGTTCGTGTGATGGAATTTTTTGAGCAAGATGTGGAGCAATTAAAATCAAAAATGATTTCAAAAGCTTATTCTGATGTTGAAACGAAAAATGCAATTGTAGAAATTAATCAAGAATACAATTATATTGCTTGTCCGCATACGTCGATTGCGTGGTTGGCGGCGAAGGAATACCAAGCGAAAAAGCAAGATGAAAAAGAGTTAGTGGTGTTTTTATCGACAGCGCATCCGTGTAAATTTCCTGAAGTTTTTCCAAAAGAAATACAAGATAAAATTGTCTATCCAAAAGAAGTCGAAGAATTGAAATCGAAACAATCGAATAAAGTTGAAATGAACAATAATTTTGATGAGTTGAAAAATTGGTTGTTGAATAATTAATAAATTAAAAAGCAAAGTTTCTAACTAAATAGAAGCTTTGCTTTTTTTGAATAATATATTAATGATGGAAAAATTATCCAATCATTAACGAAAAAAGTGTGTTGTCTGTATTAAGATATTGATAGTCGAAATGATGATTTTCTAATCTAAAAATTAAACCATCTAAATCTTCTTTTTTGTCTAATTCAATGCCAACAACTGCTGGACCTGTTTCTTTGTTGTTTTTTTGCGTGTATTGAAAATAGGTGATGTCATCATTTTCACCTAAAACTTCGTTCACTAATTCTTTTAAAGCACCAGCACGTTGAGGAAAATTGATAATGAAATAATGTTTCAAACCTTCATATTGCAAACTTCTTTCTTTTATTTCTTCCATTCTCGTAATGTCGTTGTTGCTTCCGCTAAGCACGCAAACCACATTTTTTCCTTTGATTTCTTCCTTGAAAAAATCTAAAGCCGAAACACTCAAAGCGCCTGCTGGTTCTACAACAATTGCGTCTTCATTGTACAAACGCAAAATGCTCGAACAAACTTTTCCTTCCGGAACTGCGCAAGTTGTTTCTAAACCTTCTGCACAGATTTTATAGGTTTTTTCGCCTGCTTTTTTTACAGCTGCACCGTCCACAAAAGGATCAATCTTCGCTAATGCAACAGATTGTTTTTGTTTAATAGCTTCTGCCATACTTGCTGCACCACTCGGTTCTACACCAATAATTTTGGTGTTTGGACTAAGTGTTTTCATCACAGAAATAACGCCAGATGCTAAACCTCCACCACCAATTGGTACGAAAATATAATCGATTGGTTGATCGCATTGATTCAAAATTTCTAATGCAACTGTTCCTTGTCCTGCAATTACTTTTTCGTCATCAAAAGGATGAATAAATGTAATATTTCCTTCTTGCGATAATTGATGTGCAAAAGCCGATGCATCATCAAATGTATCGCCATGTAAAATGATTTCGATTTGATCTTTCCCAAACCATTTTACTTGTTTTATTTTTTGTTGAGGTGTCGTGGTTGGCATCACAATTTTACCTTTAATGTTTAATTGTTGACACGAATACGCCACACCTTGTGCATGATTTCCTGCACTTGCGCAGATCACACCATTATTTTTTTCTTGTTCTGATAACTGAACGATTTTATTATAAGCACCACGTAATTTGTACGAACGGACGACTTGTAAATCTTCTCGTTTTAGATAGACATTCGCTTCAAATTGACGACTTAAATTTTCATTGAAATCGAAAGGAGTGTTTTTGGCAACTCCTTTCAAATTCATTTGTGCTAAGTTTACTTCGTCAAGCGAAACGCCTAAGGTCTCAGTTTTTTCATTTCTAAGTCCATTTGCCATAATTCACTCTTTGTTAGTTCTGTTAACTTTTTTTGTAATATTGATCTTTGACTAGACCGTTTTTATCGTTTTCATAGCAGTCATTGCTTTACGAAGTTTTTTTCCTACAGTTTCGACAGGATGATTACGTAAAATATCATTTATATGTACCAATGTCGCATTATCAACCGCATTGTCTTTTCCTTTGTTGTAATTTTTACCGACAACGTCTACGTTTACTTTTGCCATGAAATCTTTTAACAAAGGTTTACAAGCTTGATCGAAAAGATAACAACCATATTCTGCTGTATCAGAAATCACACGATTCATTTCGAATAATTTTTTACGCGCAATTGTGTTTGCAATTAGCGGCGTTTCGTGTAATGATTCATAATAAGCAGATTCAGGTTTAATTCCAGCTTCTACCATTGTTTCAAAAGCTAATTCAACTCCAGCACGAACAAAAGCAACCATTAATGTATAGTTGTTAAAATATTCTTGTTCTTTAATATTTGCGTCGCCAGCTGGTGTTTTTTCAAAAGCAGTTTCACCAGTTTCAGCTCTCCATTTTAATAAGTTTTTGTCATCATTCGCCCAATCTTCCATCATTGTTTTACTAAACTCTCCCGAAATAATATCATCTTGATGTTTTTGAAATAATGGACGCATAATGTCTTTTAGTTCTTCTGATAATTCAAAAGCTTTCACTTTAGCAGGATTGCTTAATCTATCCATCATACCGCTAACTCCACCATGTTTTAAGGCTTCGGTAATTACTTCCACACCATACTGAACCAATTTTGCAGCATAACCAGCATCAATTCCATTTTCAACCATTTTCTCGAAAGAAAGAATAGAACCTGTTTGTAAAAGACCACATAAAATGGTTTGTTCTCCCATTAAATCTGATTTTACTTCCGCAACAAATGATGATTTTAAAACACCTGCTCTATGACCACCAGTTCCTGCACAATATGCTTTTGCTTGCTCAAGACCTTTTCCTTCAGGATCATTTTCTGGGTGAACGGCAATTAAAGTTGGAACTCCAAATCCTCTTAAATATTCTGCTCGAACTTCTGAACCAGGGCATTTTGGTGCAACCATGATTACTGTAATATCTTTACGAATTTGCACACCTTCTTCTACGATATTGAATCCATGAGAATATAAAAGTGTAGCGCCTTCTTTTATAAGAGGTTGAATAGTGTTAACAACTTGTGTATGTTGTTTGTCTGGCGTTAAATTCGCGACAACATCAGCATTTGGGATTAATTCTTCGAAAGTACCAATTGTAAAATTATGACTTGTTGCATTTTTCCAAGAATCTCTTTGTTGTTCAATAGCCTCTTTGCGTAACGCGTACGAAACATCTAAACCACTATCGCGTAAGTTTAATCCTTGGTTTAAACCTTGAGCACCGCAACCTACAATTACAATTTTTTTGCCTTTTAAAGCTTCTGTACCTTTTGTGAATTCAGAGTTATTTAGAAATTCTGCTTGTCCTAGTTGATATAATTGATCTCTTAATGATAGAGAATTAAAGTAATTAGTCATTTTTGTGTTTTTTAATAAAATTATTTGATGAATTGTTTGTCTTTACATTGTGAAAACTGAGTTTCCTTCGTTTAGGAATTCATTTTCGATTACCTCTTTTGATGGTTCATCTTTCTCGAATTGTAATAATTTTTCATGGAAACCAGCACTTGCTTTGATAATCGCTATTCTGGCTCCTCGAACAAATTCTATTAAGCCATATTTCGTTAATTCTTGTGTTAGATTATCAATTTCTTCACGATGACCAGCTGTTTCAAAAACCGTATAATCATTGCGAATCACAACTGTATTTGCACCATATTGACGCAATAAACGTTCTACGTATGCCTTTTCAGCAATAATATTCGTTGGCACTTTGTATAAAGCTTGTTCTTGCCAGATTAATTCATCATTATTATTGAAATAAGCTTTAAGAACATCGATTTGCTTCTCGATTTGCATACAAAGTTTTCGAACGACTTCTTCAGATTCTTCAATCACAATTGTAAATCGGTGTACATTTTCTATTTCTGATGGAGAAGTGCTTAAACTTTCAATATTAATTTTTCGTCGAGTAAAAATTCCTGCAACTCTTCCCAAAATTCCTATGGAATTTTCTGTATATAACGTAATTGTATATTCTTGTTTTGAGTCCATAATCATTTATTTTAATCTAATTTCAGAAACACTTGTACCTTGTTCTACCATAGGAAAAACATTATTTTCTTTTCCTACCATAATTTCTAAAAGATAAGAACCATCGTGTTCTAACATTTCTTTTAATGCATTTTTCAAGTCATTTCTCGCCTCTATTTTTTGACCTTCTATTTGATATGCTTTTGCAAGCGCTACAAAATCTGGACTTGTAATATTTACGAAAGAATAGCGTTTGTCGTTGAATAATTCTTGCCATTGACGCACCATTCCAAGGAAGCTATTGTTTAGGATTAACATTTTTACTTTAGCTCCGAATTGCATAATCGTTCCCATTTCTTGTAACGTCATTTGGAAACCTCCATCTCCACAAACCATGATGATGTCTTTTTCTGGTGCTCCGTACCATGCTCCAATTGCAGCAGGTAAACCAAATCCCATAGTTCCTAGTCCGCCAGATGTAACCAAAAGTTTAGAATCTTTGAATTTAGCATAACGACAAGCCGACATTTGATGTTGCCCAACGTCTGTCACAATAACTGCTTCTCCATTTGTTAACTCGTTTAATGTGTTAATAACCTCAGCCATAGACATCACATCAGTTGTTGGATGAAATTCTTTATCAATAACTTCTGTACGTTCTTCTTTTTCGAGATTTCTAAATTCTTTTAACCATTCTGAATGATTATTAGGATCAATAAAATTTGTTAATAACGGAAGTGTTTTCTTGCAATCACCCCAAACAGGAACTGCAACTTTTACATTTTTACCAATTTCTGCTGGATCAATATCAAGATGAATCACTTTCGCTTGCTTTGCATATTTATCCAAACGTCCAGTTACGCGATCATCAAACCTCATTCCTATGGCAATCAATACATCGCAATCATTTGTTTTGACATTCGGCGCATAATTTCCATGCATTCCTAATAAACCAACATATTGCGGATGATCTGTATCTAAAGAACTCAATCCCATCAGAGTTGTTGCTACAGGAATTCCAGATTTTTCTAAGAAATCTTTTAATTCTTGTTCAGCCTTTCCAAGTAGAATTCCTTGACCAATAATAGCAAATGGTTTTTTAGCTTGATTAATAAGTTCTGCGGCAGCTTTTACATATTCAGTTCTTATTTCTGGCTCAGGTCTATAACTACGAACATGTGAGCATTTCTCATACTTTTTCTTTTCGATAAGTTGTATTTGAGCATTTTTTGTAATGTCAATTAATACAGGTCCTGGTCTTCCAGAGCGTGCGATATGAAAAGCTTTTGCTAAAACATCATTGATTTCTTCTGCATCAGTAATTTGATAATTCCACTTTGTGATGGGATTAGTAATGTTGATAACATCAGTTTCCTGAAAAGCATCCGTTCCTAAAAGAGAAGCGAAAACTTGTCCTGTGATACATACGATAGGATTACTATCAATCATGGCATCAGCAATTCCGGTTACTAAATTCGTTGCGCCTGGCCCACTCGTAGCAAAAGCTACACCTACTTTTCCTGAAGTTCTTGCATAACCTTGCGCAGCATGAATACCACCTTGTTCATGACGAACTAAAATGTGTTCTAATTTATCTTTGTAATCATACAAAGCATCATAAATAGGCATAATTGCGCCACCAGGGTATCCGAAAACTGTTGTCACTCCTTCGGATAATAAAGCATTAATAATCGCTTGTGAACCTGAAATTTGAGTTGGTTTATTGGTCAGTAAGACATCCTTCTGAAGCGTTTCCGACTTGCTTTGCGTATTTGTATAAGACTCCATTTTTTACTTTTAATGCGGGTTGTTTCCAGTTATTTTTTCGATTTTCTAATGTTTTTTCATCAACCAAAAGGTTTAATTCATTTTTGTTGATGTCAATTTCTATGAGGTCATCATTTTTGACTAATGCGATTGGACCTCCTTCAAAAGCTTCTGGTGTGATGTGACCGACGACAAATCCGTGCGTTCCGCCACTAAATCGTCCATCAGTAATTAAAGCGACTTTATCTCCCAATCCAGCGCCGATGATGGCAGAGGTTGGTTTCAGCATTTCTGGCATTCCAGGACCTCCTTTTGGACCTTCATTTCGAATGACGATAACGCTTCCAGCTTTGATTTGTAAATCTTCGATTGCTTTTAAAACTTCAACTTCGCTATTAAAAACTTGAGCTTTTCCTTTGAAATAGAAACCTTCTTTTCCAGAAATTTTTGACACTGATCCGCCTGGAGCAAGGTTTCCGTAAAGCATTTGTAAGTGTCCAGTTTCTTTTACGGGATTAGATAATGGACGAATAATATTTTGTTTCGAGAAATCTAAATCAGGAACTGACTCTAAATTTTCTGCTAATGTTTTTCCAGTAACCGTTAAACAACTTCCATCGATTAATCCTTCTTGTAACATATATTTTAAAACAGCAGGAACTCCTCCAACTTTACTCAAATGTTCCATCAAGTATTTTCCACTAGGTTTTAAGTCTGCTATTACTGGTGTTTTATCGTTTATTGCTTGTATATCATCCAATGATAATTCGATGTTCATTGTAGCCGCAATTGCTAATAAGTGCAAAACAGCATTTGTACTTCCGCCTAAAACAACAATCGTTTTGATGGCATTTTCTAAAGAATTCTTCGTGATGATATTACTTGGTTTAATATCTTTTTCTAATAAAATTCTTAGATAATGCGCCGCAGTTGTACATTCGTTTTTCTTTTCTTGACTAAGAGCAGGATAAGAAGATGAATAAGGTAAACTCATTCCCATTGCTTCAATCGCCGCTGCCATTGTATTTGCTGTGTACATTCCGCCACAAGCACCTGGGCC
The DNA here is from genome assembly GCF_002478465.1 of Empedobacter sp. UBA7494. NCBI lineage: Bacteria > Pseudomonadati > Bacteroidota > Flavobacteriia > Flavobacteriales > Weeksellaceae > Empedobacter > Empedobacter sp. UBA7494. The sequence continues at coordinate 65,036 of NZ_DLOC01000104.1, read as the reverse complement.
AGGACAAGCATTCTGAATGATTCCACAAAAATCTTTGTCATCAAGATTTCCGTTTAATTTTTTACCTAATGCTTCGAATGCAGAAACAATGTTTAATTCCTCTTCTTTGTAGTGTCCCGGAGCAATCGTTCCACCATAAATCATGATCGAAGGACGGTTCAGGCGTCCCATTGCCATAATCGATCCAGGCATGTTTTTATCACAACCTGGTATTGTGATTACGCCATCGTAAAAGTGGCCTGCACAAACAGTTTCGATAGAATCTGCGATGATTTCTCTACTTACCAAAGAGTAACGCATTCCAGAAGTTCCGTTAGTAATTCCATCGCTAATTCCGATAGTATTGAACTTCAATCCGATTAGGTTTTCGGCTTTCATTCCGTCTTGTACCAACTGTGCAAATTGATTCAGATGCATATTGCAAGTATTTCCATCGTACCCCATACTTGCAATTCCGATTAGTGGTTTTTTTAGGTCTTCGTTAGTTAGGCCAATCCCATGTAACATCGCTTGTGACGCGGGTAAAGTGTCATCTTGCGTTACGGTTCGGCTGTGTTTGTTTAGTGTTTCGTTGTTGTTTTTCATCACTGTTTATTTGACATTTGTTTGTATTAAAAACATAAAAAAAGCCACCCTGAATAAAGGTGGCTCATAAAAAATCGTTCAAAAAATTCGTCATAAAACCACCTTTCCTAATCGTAAGACCAAGACTAAAATAATAATGATAATAATGACGAAATTGTTTTGCATAATATTGTTTAATTAATTTTTATCCATAAAAAAAGCCACCTCGTTATGAAGTGGCTTTAATTGTTATTTTGTACGTACACAACTAATTACCACTCCTTGGAATAAGAATGACTAAAATAATCAAGTTAATAATGTTGTGAACTAATTTCATTTTCTTTTTTTGATAAATCAAAGCTAGGATTAATTTTTTTAACTTAGCTAAACTTTTTTTATAAATTTTCCGAAAAATTTTCATTAATTGAAAATTCGTATTTTAACATTGCTTTTTTTGAAGATTGTTTAAAAATAAGTTTATAAAATTTTATATTTGCAAAACTTTGGAACAGAAAACTATTCACAACGTTTTTAGCTTATACGATTCTTCAGATTTCGTACAGAAGCTTATTGTCAATTTTAAAAATAATCCACAGCATAAAGTCAATATCAAAGGTTTTTTAGGTTCAGGATTGAGCATTTTAACGGGTCATTTATATGATCGTGTTGCGCGTCCTACGATTCTAATTTTTGATGACAAAGAAGAAGCGGCTTATGTGTTGAATGATTTGGAAACTTTGTTTGATAAAGAACAAATCTTATTTTTTCCGTCTTCTTATAAGCGTCCTTACGAAATTGAGGAAGTAAATAATGCGAATGTTGTTATCAGAACGGAGGTTTTAAATGTGTTATCGCATTCTAAACGACCAAAAATTGTGGTGACGTACGCAGAAGCGTTGTCTGAAAAAGTGGTAACAAAAAAAGCGCTTTCTACAAATACGCTTAAAGTAAAGGTTGGAAATGATTTGGGGATTGATTTCTTGACAGAAGTTTTATCTTCTTATAATTTTCATCGTGTTGATTTTGTTTCTGAGCCGGGAGAATTCTCGATTCGTGGAGGAATTATAGATGTTTTTTCGTTTTCGAATGAGCATCCTTATCGTATTTCGTTGTTTGGTGATGAGGTGGAAACCATCAGAACGTTTGATATCGAGAATCAATTGTCTATTGCAACGACCAAAGAAATTACGATTATTCCGAATCTTGAAAGTAAATCGATTAATGAAAAAAGAGAAAGTTTCTTAGAATATATTTCGAAAGATAGTTTAATCATCGCCAAAAATATTTCAGTTTTAGCGAAACAAATTACCAAGAATTTTGAACAAGCGGAAGTTGCTTTTTCAGAATTGAAAGGAGAAATTAAACAAGCGGAACCGAATCAATTATTTTTAAATGAAAATGCATTTCTTCAACAAATTTCATCTTTTGGAGTTATTGAATGTTCGATGAAATCTTATTTTGAAACAGTTGAAGAAATAGAATCACCATTCAAACCTCAACCAAGTTTTAACAAGCAATTCGAATTACTAATTGATGATTTGAATGAACATAAAGCCGAGGGTTTCAAAAATGCACTGATTTGCTCCAATGAAAATCAAATCAAACGTTTCGAAGAAATCTTTGATGATATTGGAAAAGAAGTTTCTTACATTCCAGTTTTGGGTTCTATTTATCAAGGTTTCATTGACGAAGAAATCAAATTAACATGTTATACGGATCATCAGATTTTTGGTCGATATCATAAATTTAATCTTCGAAATTCATTTTCCAAAAAAGAAGCGATTACGCTAAAGGAAATCAATTCGTTGCAAGTTGGTGATTTTGTGACTCATATCGATTATGGGATCGGAAAATTTGCAGGTTTGGTACGATTGAATAATAATGGTGTAACGCAAGAATCAATCAAATTGATTTATCAAAATAATGATATTCTGTACGTTAACATTCATTCATTGCATAAAATAGCGAAGTTTAGAGGAAAAGATGGCGCTGAGCCAAAAATCTCGAAACTTGGTTCGCCAGCTTGGAAAAATTTAAAGAATAAAACCAAAGCTAAAGTAAAAGAAATTGCTTTCGATTTGATTAAATTATATGCGAAACGCCGTGCCAGAAAAGGTTTTGCGTATTCGCCTGATACGTATTTACAAAATGAGTTGGAAGCATCTTTTATTTATGAAGATACGCCCGATCAGTACAAAGCGACGCAAGATGTAAAAGCGGATATGGAATCTGAACGCCCAATGGATCGTTTGGTTTGTGGTGATGTAGGTTTCGGAAAAACGGAAGTTGCGATTCGTGCTGCGATGAAAGCTGCGGTAGATGGAAAGCAAGTTGCTGTTTTAGTGCCAACAACGATTTTAGCTTTTCAACATTTCAAGACGTTTTCAGAACGTTTGAGAGATTTGCCTGTGAAAGTTGTTTATCTCAATCGATTTGTAACAGGAGCAAAGAAAAAAGCTGTTTTAGATGGTTTAAAATCTGGTCAAGTTGATATTGTGATAGGAACGCATCAATTGGTTAATCCAAAAATTGAATACAAAGATTTAGGATTATTAATTGTGGATGAAGAGCATAAATTTGGTGTTGGTGTAAAAGATAAATTGAAAACACTTCGCGAAAATATTGATACATTAACGTTGACAGCGACGCCAATTCCGCGTACACTTCAATTCTCGTTGATGGCTGCGCGTGATTTATCGGTCATCAAAACTCCTCCACCAAATAGACAACCTGTCGATACGCAATTGGTTGGTTTTAATGAAGAGATTTTCCGTGATGCGATTATGTATGAAATGCAACGTGGTGGACAAGTTTATATCATTCACAATCGTGTGCAATCGTTGAAAGACATTGCTGGAATGGTACAACGATTAGTTCCTGATGCGCGTGTGGCGATTGGTCATGGACAAATGGATGGGAAAGAATTAGAAGCCGTTTTACTCGATTTTATTGATGGTCGATATGATGTTTTTGTGTCAACAACGATTATCGAATCTGGTTTAGATGTTCCAAATGCGAATACAATTTTAATTAATGATGCGCAGAATTTCGGTTTGGCAGATTTGCATCAAATGCGTGGACGTGTTGGTCGTAGTAATCGCAAAGCGTTTTGTTATTTGGTTGCACCACCACTTTCGGTTTTAACGGACGAAGCGCGTAAACGTTTGCAAGCAATTGAGCAGTTTTCTGATTTAGGATCTGGATTCAATATTGCGATGAAAGATTTAGAAATTCGTGGAGCTGGAAATCTTTTAGGTGCTGAACAAACAGGATTTATGATGGATATTGGATTCGAAACGTATCAAAAAATCTTGAATGAAGCGATTGAAGAATTGAAAGAAACGGATTTCAAAGATTTGTTTGAAGATCAAAAATCGGAAGAAGTAAAATCGTATGTATCGGATGTGCAAATTGATTCGGATTTACAAATTATGTTCCCAGACGAATACATTGAAAGTTCGGAAGAGCGTTTATTGCTGTACAAAGAATTAGCTGATGTCGAAACTGAAACAGAATTACAAACGTTTAAAAATAATTTGATTGACCGCTTTGGAAAATTACCAATTGAAGCCGAAAATTTATTGGAATCAATTCAACTGAAATGGATCAGTAAAAAATTAGGTTTCGAACGTTTGGTGATGAAAAATGGTGTTTTATTGGCTTATTTTATTAATAAACCACAAAGCGAATTTTATCAGTCAGATGAATTTAGATTAATTTTAAATTACGTTAAAAATAACCCTAAAAACATCAGTTTTAAGGAAAAATCATCCAAAAAAGGAGAAGAGTACCCAACATTGTTAGTACGATTTGAACATATTAAAACTGTGCATGAAGCACTACAAGGTCTACAAAATTTATTAATTCATTAACTTTTTTAAGTTTTAATTAGTAATCTAATAAAATACATAGGGAGAATTGACCAAGTTGTTAGTTCTCCTTTTTTTATTCAATCATCAAACTTCCGATATAGATAAATAATATATAATTTATCACATAAAGAACTACAACTTACTGAAAACTAATTTACATAAATAATATGATATTTTATTATTATTTTTATCGATAAAATATTAGTTGGAAAAATAGTTATGGAAACAGCATCAAGTTATATTCCTATTCTCATTCTTTTTGTGGTTGCTTTTGCGTTTGTAGCGGGTACTATCGTTGCGACACATTTTCTTGGGCCATCGAGAAAGACAGACGAAAAATTAGAGAATTTCGAGTCTGGGATTGAGAAAGTTGGAAATGCAAGACAGCCATTTGCAATTAAGTACTTCTTAGTAGCCATTTTATTCGTGTTATTCGATGTAGAGGTAATCTTTTTTTACCCATATGCAGCGAATTTTAAAGAATTAGGTTGGGAAGGTTTTGCAGCAGTTGTAACATTCGTTGGATTATTCTTTGTGATGTACTTGTATGTACGCAAAAAAGGAGCTCTTAATTGGGAAAAATAGAGCGATTAAAATTCTAAAATAATAGTATAATGATTCATAATAAAAGACCAGTAACACACAATACCAATGTGAAGATTGTAGAGTCTCCAGGAGGTTTTGAAGGTGAAGGTTTTATGGCGATGCAACTATCAAAAGTAGTTGGATTAGCGCGTAAAAACTCTATTTGGCCTTTACCATTTGCGACAAGTTGTTGCGGAATTGAGTTTATGGCGACTATGGGTTCGACATACGATTTGGCACGTTTTGGATCTGAACGTTTGGCTTTTACGCCTCGTCAGTGCGATTTGTTGATGGTAATGGGTACAATTTCTAAAAAAATGGCGCCAGTTCTGAAGCAAGTTTATATCCAAATGGCAGAACCTCGTTGGGTAATTGCTGTTGGAGCTTGTGCGAGCTCGGGAGGAATTTTTGATACATATTCGGTTTTACAAGGAATTGATGAAGTAATTCCAGTCGACGTTTATGTGCCAGGTTGTCCGCCTCGTCCAGAAGCAATTATCGATGGTGTAATGCGTATTCAGGAGTTGGTAGAGAGCGAAAGTGTTCGTCGTAGAAGTAGCGAAGAATATCAACAACTTTTAGCAAGTTATGGAATTAAATAAGTTGAAATAATGGACAATTCATTTATAAAAGACCGTTTGGTTCAGAAGTTTCAAGAAAATATATACGGATACGAAGAGCATTTCGGTGTATTGACTTTATATGCGAACAAAGATTTCAATCTAAAGATTTTACAATATTTATATGATGATGAGCAATTATCTTTCAAATTTTTGAAGGATTTAACAGCGATTCATTATCCTAATAATGTTGGAGAAGAATTGGTTGTAACCTATTTAGTTTATAATCTATACGAGGGAGTTGACGTTCGATTAAAATTTGCTTTATCAATCGAAAAACCTTCGATTTTTACAGCAACTAAATTATTCGAAACAGCTAACTGGTTAGAGCGCGAAGCGTATGATTTCTATGGAGTTGATTTTGTAGGACATCCAAATTTAATTCGTGTCATGAATGTTCCAGAAATGGATTATCATCCATTACGCAAAGAGTTCCCATTAGAGGATCAAACACGTAAAGACAAAGACGACGATATGTTTGGTCGAGGTGGTGATTTCAATTATGGAGGTTTTAATGTAAAAGCAAATTAACCATGGGAAAAGAGAAAACTAAAAAATTAAAGCATCTTGATCTTCCAGATGGTTCGTTAGAAAAAAGCACAATTACCTTAAACTTAGGACCTACGCATCCTGCAACACATGGGGTATTTCAAAATATTTTAGAGATTGATGGTGAAATCATCAAATCTGCGGTTCCTACAGTTGGGTATATTCATCGTGCTTTTGAGAAAATTGCAGAACGCAAACCTTTGTACCAAATTACACCTTTAACTGACCGATTGAACTATTGTTCGGCGCCGTTAAATAACTTAGGTTGGCACATGACAGTTGAGAAATTCGTTGGAATTGAAGTTCCAAAACGTGTTTCTTATTTGCGTGTTATCATTATGGAATTGGCTCGTATGGCAGATCATATCGTATGTAACTCGATTATGGGTGTTGATACAGGAGCATTTACAGGATTCCTTTATATGATGAAATATCGTGAGTTGATTTATGAGATTTACGAAGAAATTTGTGGTTCTCGTTTAACAACAAATATTGGTCGTATCGGTGGTTTCGAACGTGATTTTTCTGAGGTTGCTTGGACAAAAATCCATCGTTTCGTGAGAGAGTTTCCAGATGTCTTAACAGAGTTTGAAAACTTATTTTTACGTAACCGAATTTTTATGGATCGTACACAAGGAGTTGGAGGAATTTCGGCTGAGCGTGCATTAAATTATGGTTTCACAGGACCAAATTTACGTGCAGCAGGTGTAGATTATGATGTTCGTGTAGCGAAACCATATTCTCGTTACGAAGAATTCGAATTCGATATTCCAGTTGGTACAACGGGAGATTGCTACGATAGATTCTTAGTTCGTGGTCAAGAAATGTGGCAAAGTTTAAGCATCATCAAACAAGCAATTGCAAAGATTGATGCATTAGAAGGAGAAGAAGCAACGCAATATCATGCTGATGCTCCAGACTTCTATTTACCACTAAAGAAAGATGTTTACACAAAAATGGAAGCGTTAATCTATCACTTCAAAATTATTATGGGAGAGGTAGATATGCCAAAAGGAGAAATTTATAATTCAATCGAAGCTGCAAATGGTGAGTTGGGTTATTATTTCGTTTCTGATGGTGGACGTTCGCCATATCGTTTACATTTCCGTAGACCTTGTTTCATTTATTATCAAGCTTATCCAGAATTGATCGAAGGATCAATGATTTCAGATGCCATTATTACAATGAGTAGTTTGAATTTGATCGCTGGTGAATTAGATGCTTAATAAAAATTATTAAAAATGGCAATTCAATTTTCAGAAGAGACACAACAAAAAGTAGATAAAATCATTGCACGTTATCCAGAGGATAAAAAACAAAGTGCATTGATTCCTTTGCTTCATGTGGCACAAGCTGAGTTCGGTGGTTGGTTAGACACACCTCATTTAGATTATGTTGCAGAAGTATTGAATATTTTACCAGTTGAAGTTTACGAAGTAGCTTCATTTTATTCGATGTTTAACTTAAATCCTGTAGGGAAATTTGTGTTAGAAGTTTGTCAAACAGGACCTTGTATGTTAAGAGGTTCAGACAAAATTATCGAGCACATCAAAACAAAATTAAATATCGAAGCTGGAGGAACTTCGGCAGATGGTTTATTTACATTAAAACCAGCCGAATGTTTAGGAGCATGTGGTTACGCGCCAATGTTACAGTTAGGAAAAACGTATCGTGAGAATTTAACGATCGAGAAAGTAGACGAATTAATCGAGGAATTGAAAAAATTAGCATAATGGGACAAAAATTACTGTTAAAAAATATTGATGTTCCAGGTATTCGTCATTACCAAGCTTACCGCGAAAACGGAGGTTATGCAAATGCTGAGAAAGCATTTAAAATGACAACTGATGAAATCTTAGAAGAAGTAAAAACTTCTGGTTTAAGAGGTCGTGGTGGTGCAGGTTTTCCAACTGGAATGAAATGGAGCTTTTTGGCAAAGCCAGAAGGTGTTCCAAGACACTTAGTGGTAAACGCGGACGAATCTGAACCAGGAACGTTCAAAGACCGTTTCTTGATGGAATATATTCCTCATTTATTAATTGAAGGAGTTTTGATTTCATCATTCTGTTTAGGTTCTAATACATCATTTATTTATATCCGTGGAGAATATGCGTGGGTTGCAGAAATTTTAAAAGAAGCAATCGATGAAGCAAAAGCTGCAGGTTGGTTAGGTAAAAACATTCAAGGAACAGGTTTCGATTTAGAAATTTATGTTCAACGTGGTGGTGGAGCTTACATCTGTGGTGAAGAAACGGCATTGTTAGAATCGTTAGAAGGTAAGCGTGGAAATCCACGTCTAAAACCTCCTTTCCCAGCTGTTAAAGGATTGTGGGGAAGACCAACGGTTGTAAACAATGTAGAAACAATTGCAGCGATTGTTCCAATTATTGAAATTGGAGGAGAAGCATATTCTAAAATTGGAGTTGGTCGTTCTACAGGAACTAAATTAATTTCAGCTTGCGGAAATATTAATAAACCAGGTGTTTATGAAATTGATATGACAATCACGGTTGAAGAATTTATCTATTCAGACGAATATTGTGGAGGAATTCCAAACGGAAAACGCCTTAAAGCATGTATTCCTGGAGGAAGTTCTGTGCCAATTGTACCAGCAAACTTATTGTTAAAAACTGCCGAAGGTAAACCTCGTTATATGAATTATGAAAGTTTATCAGAAGGAGGTTTCCAAACAGGAACAATGATGGGGTCTGGAGGATTTATTGTGTTAGATGAAGATCAAGACGTTGTTTATCATACCTATACATTAGCTCGTTTCTATCGTCACGAATCATGTGGTCAATGTTCACCTTGTCGCGAAGGAACTGGTTGGATGGAGAAAATCTTGAAACGAATCGATGAAGGAAAAGGAAAAATGTCTGATATCGAATTGTTATGGGATGTGCAACGTAAAATCGAAGGAAATACAATTTGCCCATTAGGTGATGCAGCGGCTTGGCCAGTTGCAGCGGCAATTCGTCACTTCCGTGATGAGTTCGAATGGCATATTAATAATCCAGAAGAATGTTTGACGCGTAATTTTGGTTTAGCACATTATGCTGATCCAATCGAAATTAAAGAAACCGCAAATTAATACGAAGATGGCAGAAGAAACACCATTATTTAAAGTTACCATCGATAACGAAACGATTGAAGTACCTGCGGGAACAACGATCCTTCAAGCCGCTCGTATGATTGGTAAAGAAGTAGCACCTCCAGCGATGTGTTACTACGGTAAATTAGAAAATACAGGAGGAAACTGTAGAACGTGTTTGGTAGAAGTATCAAAAGGTAGTGAAGCAGATCCTCGTCCAATGCCAAAATTGGTTCCGTCTTGTCGTACAACAGTTATGGACGGAATGGTTGTAGGCAATAAAACATCTGAGCGTACAGTTGAGGCTCGTAAAGGGATTGTTGAATTATTATTAATCAATCACCCTTTAGATTGTCCAGTGTGTGATCAGGCAGGAGAATGTAAGTTACAAGATTTAAGTTACGAGCACGGAGCAGAAGCAACGCGTTACGAATTTGATCGTCGTACATTCCCAAAAGAAGATTTAGGTCCAAATATTCAGTTAAACATGAACCGATGCATTTTATGTTATCGTTGTGTAAAAACTGCAGATCAAATCACAGGTTGTCGTGAGCATGGCGTAATGAATCGTGGAGATCACGCTGAAATTTCAACGCATATCAACAAAAGTTTAGATAACGAATTCATCGGAAATATTATTGATGTTTGTCCAGTAGGTGCATTAACAGATAAAACATTCCGTTTCAAAAATCGTGTTTGGTTCTTGAAACCAGTTGATGCGCATCGCGATTGCCCGACTTGTTCTGGTAAAGCACAAGTGTGGTTCCGTGGAAATGAAGTTTTCCGTGTAACAGCTCGTAAAGATGAATTTAACGAAGTAAAAGATTGGATTTGTAACACATGTCGTTTCGATAAAAAAGATATCAACGATTGGACGTTAGAAAAACCATCAGAAATTTCTAAAGATTCTGTTGTTCGTCAAGGTCATTACTTTGAGAATAAAGTGGAGCCAAAAGAAACACTTCCGAAAGTGATCAAACGCGATCCAAAAATTTTATTAGATATTCACTCGGTTTCAGAAGTAAATGAACCAAATCGTGATTTATCTAAAATTGATGGACCAGCAACAAGTAAAGATTTTAAAGATTAATCATTCGTAAATAAAATTAACAAAATGACAGAAGAATTTATTGCTGATGCATTAGAAAAGTTAGCTTTAGTAGGCGTAATGATTGGTTTTGCATTAGTTGTTGCCATGTACTCTACTTGGGCTGAGCGTAAAGTTGCAGCATTCTTACAAGATCGTATCGGACCAAACCGTGCAGGTATTTTTGGTTTATTACAACCACTTGCCGATGGTTTAAAATTATTCTCGAAAGAGGAAATTACACCAAAAGATTCGAATAAATTTTTATTCATCTTAGGTCCATCTTTGGCAATGATTGTAGCTTGTATGACAGGTGCAGTTATTCCATGGTCGACAGCTTTCGAGATTGGAGATCGTGTAGTTGTTCCTCAAATTGCAGATGTTAACATCGGATTTTTATACATTTTAGGTGTATTAAGTTTAGGTGTTTATGGAATTATGATTGGTGCTTGGGCATCAAACAACAAGTACTCTTTAATGGGAGGTTTGCGTGCAGCTTCGCAGATTATTTCGTACGAATTACCAATGGGAATCGTGTTAATCACCATTTTGATGATGACAGGTTCTTTAAAATTGAGTGATATTGTACATTATCAACAAGAGCATGCGTGGTTTATCTTATTACAACCATTAGGATTTATTATTTTCTTGGTGTGTTCGTTCGCAGAAACTAACCGTACTCCGTTCGATTTACCAGAAGCAGAAAATGAGTTAATTGGAGGTTATCACTCAGAATATTCTTCGATGAAGATGGGATTCTTCTTATTTGCAGAATACATCAACATGTTTATCAGTTCTGTGGTAATTTCTACCTTATATTTTGGTGGATACGATATCCCATTTGTAGACGATGCAACATTAGTAAACTCTATCGGAGTGAATGGAACGGCAATTCTTAATTTCCTTTCATTATTCGGTAAAGCTTGTTTCTTCATCTTCTTCTATATGTGGGTGCGTTGGACGATTCCTCGTTTCAGATATGACCAATTAATGGATTTAGGTTGGAAAAAATTATTGCCTTTAGCATTAATCAATATGTTAATTACAGGCTTAGTGATTTTATTATTAAACAAGTAGAATCATCAAAATCATTAAAAGTATGAAACCAATTACAAATAGAGTAAAACAAGTAGAACGTAAACCCCTTACTTTTTGGGAAAGTATCTATTTGATTTCTATCGCAAAAGGGTTGATGATTACATTGAAGCACTTCTTTTCGAAGAAAGCAACAATTAGTTATCCAGAAAAACAAAGACCGTTTAGTCCTGTATTTAGAGGATTACACGTTTTGAATAGAGACGAAGAAGATCGCGAAAATTGTACAGCTTGTGGACTTTGTGCTTTGGCTTGTCCAGCAGAAGCGATTACAATGGAAGCGGCAGAAAGACTTCCTGGCGAAGAAAATCTTTACCGCGAAGAAAAATATGCAGCGAAATATGAAATTAACATGTTACGTTGTATTTTCTGTGGATTCTGTGAAGAAGCTTGTCCAAAAGATGCTGTTTATTTATCGCAAACAGTTCCTCCAGCAAGTTTCAAACGTCAAAACTTTATCTATTCGAAAGAAGATTTATTAATCCCGAAAAAAGCTACAAATTAATGGAATTACCTATCATTTTATTCTATGTTTTGTCGAGCTTAACGGTGTTAAGTGCGCTACTAATGGTGTTCAGTAAAAACCCTGTACATTCCATTTTATATTTAATCGTAACATTCTTCTGCATCAGCGGACATTATGTATTGCTAAACGCACAGTTTTTGGCAATTGTAAACGTCATTGTCTATGCTGGAGCAATTATGGTATTGTTCTTATTCGTGGTGATGTTGATGAACTTGAATAGTGAAAAGAAATCATTTGGTCGACCAGCAAAAATATTAGCAGCGAGTTTAATCTCCTTGTTATTTGTTGCCTTGACAATTGGTATTTTCTCACAAAATCAAACTTCTGCAAACACAGCTGTAGAAATGGGAACAGGTGATTTAGGATTGATTCATAACTTAGGATCATTGTTGTATTCAGAATATGTTTTACCATTCGAGTTGAGCAGTATTTTGTTTATTTCTGCAATGATTGGAGCGGTGATGTTATCGAAAAAGGACGAAGAATTATTGGATTAAATATAAAAAGTAAAAGATGTTACCAATCAGTTATTATATTACTTTATCATTAATCCTATTCGGAATAGGAATGGCTGGCGTAATGATTCGTCGTAACGCAATTGTCATTTTTATGTGTATAGAATTGATGTTAAATTCTGTGAATTTGTTGCTAGTAGCGTTCTCAAAAATGCACTATCACGCAAATCCAGCATTAGAAAAAGGAACAGATGCACAACTTTTAGTATTCTTTATTATGGTTGTGGCTGCGGCTGAGGTTGCTGTAGGATTATCAGTGATAATTTTATTGTTCCGCAAAGTATACTCGGTAGATATTAATGTGTTAAATCGTTTAAAAGGTTAAGAATGGAGCAGTATATATGGTTAATTCCTTTGATTCCATTCATCGGATTTTTGATTAACGGTTTAGGACGAAATGTACTTTCTAAAAGCTTAGTGACTTTCATTGGAATTGGAGCAGTTTTGGCAAGTTTCATTTTATCAATCATGGTTTTTATGTCAGTTCCATCAGGAGCAGATGCACAGCCATTAATTTTTAAGGCATTTGATATTATCAATATTCCAACTTTACAAGTTCCGTTTGCATTTCAAATTGATGCATTAACGAGTTTGTTTTTGTTAATTATTACAGGAGTTGGATTTTTAATTCACGTGTATAGCTCGGCTTACATGAGCGAAGACAAAGGATTTGCAAAATTCTTTTCTTACCTAAATTTATTCATCTTCTTCATGTTGATTCTTGTAATGGGAAACAATTTTGTAATGATGTTTATTGGATGGGAAGGAGTAGGACTTTGTTCATTCTTGTTAATTGGTTTTTGGTTTACAAATCCAGAATATATCAAAGCAGCGAAGAAAGCTTTCATCATGAACCGTATCGGAGATGTTGGATTCTTATTGGCGATGTTTTGGATTTTCAAAGAATTTGGAACGTTAGAATATGTAAAAGTATTCAGCCAATTAGCAATTGATCCATCTGCATTTACAGGTTTTGTCTTGACAGGAATCACATTATTGTTATTCTTAGCAGCAACAGGTAAATCGGCTCAATTACCATTATTCACTTGGTTACCAGACGCAATGGCAGGACCAACACCAGTTTCAGCACTTATTCACGCTGCAACAATGGTAACGGCAGGTATTTTTATGATTACACGTTGCAACGAATTATTTTCGGCAGCGCCAATCACATTACAAGTTATTCAGTACGTAGGAATTGCAACAGCTTTTGTTACTGCAACTATTGCAATGCGCCAAAATGATATCAAAAAAGTATTGGCTTATTCTACAGTTTCTCAATTAGGATTAATGTTTGCAGCAATTGGATCTGGAGCGTATATCGCAGCAGTTTTCCATGTAATGACGCACGCATTTTTCAAAGCATTATTATTCTTAGGAGTAGGTTCTGTTATTCACGGAATGCACCACGAGCAAGATATGCGCAAAATGGGAGGTTTGAGCAAATACATGAAAATTACACATATCACTTTCTTGATTGGATGTTTGGCAATCGCTGGTATTCCAGGATTATCAGGTTTCTTCTCGAAAGACGAAATGTTATTAGGAATGTTTGTTTCTAATCCAGTTGTTTACGGAATCGGATTTATCGTTTCTGTGATGACAGCATTCTATATGTTCCGTTTATATGCAATGACTTTCTTAGGAGATTTAAGAGATAAAGAAGCTCATCCGCATGAAAGTCCAGCTGCAATGACAATTCCATTAATCATCTTAGCAGTTCTTTCTGTTTTTGCAGGTTATATCGGAATTCCAGCGTTGTTTATGCAAGACGGACATAAACTTCAAACTTTCTTAAGTGGAGTTGTATCAATCGGAGAAGCTCATCATGTTTCTCATGCAACAGAATGGATGATGATGGGAGCTTTATTACTTTGTGTACTTGGTGCAATTTATTATGCAATCAAGAAATACACAAACCATGTAGATGGTGAAGCAACAGGAATTGCAAAATTCTTTGAAGACAAATGGTACATCGACGAGTTATATGACAATGCAATTGTAAAACCATTGTTCGAGTTGGGTGATGTCTTGAAAAAATATGTAGAAAAAGCAGGAATTGCAGCTTTTGTTTTAGGAGTTGGAACTGTTTCTGGTCGCGCATCAAAAAATGTACGTCAGCTACAAAACGGAAATGTAGGATTCTATATTATGCTAATGGTTGTAGGAATCGTGGCAGGTATCGCAATCTTTTTTATGGGGTATTTAATTTCAAAATAGGTTAGTAATGCTTTTATCTTTATTTATCATTTTACCATTAATAGTAGGAGTTTTTATGCTATTAATGCAAGGTCAAAAACCACAAAGATGGTTAGGAGCATTCGTTGGTGGAGCGTTGTTGGCGTTGTACTTGTTTATCACTTGCAAAGGTGGAAACAACGAGTTAACGTTTCAAACACAATGGTTCAATTTCAACAGCGTTAAAACTTATTTCGCGTTAAATGCTCAAGGTTTGGGAGGATTAATGATTCTATTAACTAACCTTACTTACTTAGCTCTTTTTGTTTATTTATCAACAACAAAACAAAAATATAGCAATACATTCTATGGATTATTGTTAATCACTTTAGCAGGATTAAACGGAGTTTTCTTAGCAGAAGATTTAATTTTATTCTATTTCTTCTGGGAAGTTGTCTTAATTCCAGTTTATTTCTTAATCGGATTATTTGGAATTGGAAAAGACAAAATTCGCGCAAATATGACATTCTTCTTATATACGATTTTAGGATCGATGTTTATGTTAGGAGGAATTATTTACATCGGATTTTTCTTACAACCAGCATCATTTTTATTAACAGATGTTGTACAAGTTACAGGACCGCATTATTCAACAAACACAGCGTTGGCATTGTTATTCTTAATCGCTTTTGTGATTAAAATTCCAATCTTTCCATTTCATACATGGCAACCAACAATCTATAAAACATCACCAACTCCATTAACAGTTGTACTTTCAGCTTTGATGGCGAAAATGGGATTATTTGCAGTGGTTACTTGGTATTTGGGAATGTTTCCAACGATTTCAGAATTGTTCAAATACATTACTTATTTAGCAATTTTCGGATTAGTTTATGCCTCGTTAATAGCTTTGAGTGCAAAAAATGTGAAGAAAATTATTGCATATAGCTCGATTGCTCACTTAGCTTTAATTTTTGTGTCATTATTTTCTGAATTAGCAAATGGTGTAGCAGGAGCTTATTTCCAAATGTTTTCACATGGTTTAGTTGTTTTAGGATTATGGTTATGTGTAGATATTATGGAAAGAAAATATGATTTGACAGACATCAAATCGATTGGTGGTTTAGCAAAAGTTGATCCAACATTATCTATCTTATTCATGATATTCGGTTTAGCAAACGTAGCATTACCATTGACAAGCTCATTCATTGGAGAGTTTATGATGCTTTCAGCATTATTTACACACAATCCAGTTTTATGTGTAGTAGCTTGTTTAGGTGTTATTTTATCTGCTGTTTATACGTTGAGATTATCAAGCGCATTATTGTTTGGAGAAGTGAAAAACATCAAACAAAAAGATGCTCAAAAAGGAGGTTTTGGACCAATTGCAGTTTTATCAGTAATCGCAATCATCGTGATTATTTTAGGAGTTTATCCAACACCAATTTTTAATTTATTAGCACATTAATCATTTTTGAATAAATAGATATGAATACGATTATTTTATCAGCACTTTCAGGTATTATTTTGATGTTTAGTGGATTCTACATCAAAAATAATCGTGCCTTAAATATACTTTCTGTTGTTCTGTTTTTCGGAATGATTGTAGGAGGAATTTTCGATTTGAAAGGTTGCTCAATGTTCGCAGGAAAATTCGATAACATGATTGGACAGTCGCTTTACGGCGTTTCGTTCTTTATCGCATTGGCGGGATTGGCAATTTTTTACTTATTGTTGAACAAAGATTCGTTTGGAAAAGTAGGAAAACATGTGGCGGAATATTATGCCTTAATTTTCTTCTCTTTCGTTGGAATCGCAGTTCTAGCACAATTCCACAACTTGGTAATTATGTTCTTAGGAATCGAATTAATGTCAATTCCAATGTACATTATTGCAGGAACAAACAAAGAAAGTCTTAAAAGTACAGAGGCTTCTGTAAAATATTTCTTGATGGGAGCTTTCTCAACAGGAATTTTGATGTTGGGTGTAACATTTTTGTATGGCGCAACAGGAACTTTTATGGTTGATCAATTGGTGAACTATAACAAAGATTTCGAAACAATTTATTACGCAGGATGGTGTCTAATCATCTTTGCATTTTGTTTCAAAGTTTCTGCAGCTCCTTTCCACGCATGGACACCAGACGTTTACGACGGAACACCAACTGTGTTTACATCGTTTATGTCGACAATCATCAAAGGAGGATCGTTTTTAGGATTTATTTTAGTCTTAAAATCATTCCCAACAAATGTAGAATATGCCGAATATTACCGTTTATTATTTGCGTCAATCATCATTTTGACGTTATTTATCGGAAACTTCGGAGCAGTTTCTCAAAAATCTGTCAAACGTTTGATGGCTTATTCATCAATCGCGCAAGCAGGTTTCATGTTATTTGTTTTGTTCAACATCAATTCAGCTTCTAAAGAGGCTTTGATGTTCTATACGATCGCTTATTCGGTTGCGAATTTCATTATTTTTTATACGATTGATCAATTAAAAAATCCAAAATTTGAAAGTTTCATTGGTTTAGGGAAAGCAAATCCAGTTTTAGCAGCAGCGATGACAATTTCTTTGATTTCGTTAGCAGGTATTCCATTAACAGGAGGTTTCTTCGCTAAATTTATGGCATTGAGTATTGGAGGAACAAACGATAAAAACCTATTTTTGATAGTAATTGCATTGGTAATGGCAGTTTTGAGTATGTATTATTACTTCAAAATCATCAATTATATGTATTTCAAAAAAGGGAAAAACAAATTAAAAACACAAGACGGATTAACAAATTTCCTTTTAATCATCGGAATGGTTATCTTAATTGTGATGGGAATTTTTCCAGGAATATTATCTTCGTTTTTGCAAACGCCAATGTGGTAATTGTAGAATGATTATTATATAGTTTTTTATTATTTATTATTTAAAAGCTCGTGTCAAGTACTTGACACGAGCTTTTTTTAGTATATTTAATTAACAAATTATTTCATAAAGGAATATCTTTTATGAATTTGTCTATTCAATGTTGTAATTAGTTTATGTAATTCATTCATTAAAAGTTCTGTATCCTCATAAAACTCTTTATTTGATATTTTATTAGATTTAGGAAAACTAAATTCGTACACATTATCTTTTTTTAAATCAGTTATTTTAGACCTATTATCATTTATATCTGGTGAAAACCTATGATTAAAAGCATTCCTGATAACTTTATATGATTCATTAGTTTTTGTACAAAAATTTGAAAAATCTTTTCTAAGATTTTTATCTTTAATTTTAGGAATCAATTTATTAATATAGATATCATTTTCCTTTATTTTTAAATCTTCTATTTCGTTAATAAGTTGAGCAATAATATCTCTTACAGAATAATAATAGTAATAGAAAATTTCATTATAATATTCAAAAAGATATTTATCAATGAATAAATTTTCATTTTTTCTACTTCTGTTATAATGAGTGATTAGATATAAATGACTCTGAGATAGTTTATTTAATCTATTAATAAAACAATTATACCACCAATTAATATCTTCTAAATTTTGAGCTTCTTCAAATGTTAGCTTATAGTTGTGCATCGAAATTAAAGTATGTATATACTCAACTTCTATGGTTTCGAATTTTTTTTACTTTTCTGAATATTGCTTTCTTTCGATTTCATCTGGGTAAGTAAATGATTTTGATTCAAGATAAATTTTATTCATTTAAAATATATTATAAGTTAGATGTTTTAAATGTAGCTCATAATATTTTTATTATCAGTAACCATTTCAAGCTTTTTCGTATTTTTGAGAGATTAAAGTTTAATGATTAGTTAGAAATGAGAAAATTTACTTTACTAATTTGCCTTTGTTTGGTACAATTTGCTTTTGCGCAACGCAAAGGATATTGGCAACAAAAGGTAGATTATAAGATTGATGTTGATATGAAAGAAAAAGCATATCAATACGATGGAAAAATGCAATTGAAATACACGAACAATTCGGGACAAAGCCTGAATAAAGTTTATTTTCATTTGTATTTTAATGCTTTTCAACCAGGAAGTATGATGGATAATCGTTTGCAAAACATTCCAGATCCTGATAAAAGAATGGCAACGAATGTTGGAACAAAAGAAAATCCTAAATATGTTAGCCGTATTTCTGAATTAAAACCAGATCAAATTGGTTACCAAAAAGTGACTTCTCTTAAGCAAGACGGTAAAGCCGTTTCGTATAAAGTTGATGGAACAATCTTAGAAGTTACGTTAGCAAAACCAATTGCAGAAGGACAAACTTCTACTTTCGATATGGTTTGGAATGCGCAAGTTCCTGAACAAATTCGTCGTTCTGGACGTAATTCGAAAGATGGTGTAGAATTTTCTATGGCGCAATGGTATCCAAAAATGGCAGAATTCGATCCAGAAGGTTGGCATTTAGATGAATATGTTGGTCGCGAATTTTTTGCTCCTTTTGGTAATTTTAATGTCACAATTAACATCGATAAAGATTATGTTGTGGGAGCATCAGGAGAATTACAAAATCCAAATAATGTAAAAGGTTATGTGAAAAATCCGACAATCAAAGCAAAAAATGGTAAAGTAGCTTGGAATTTCAAAGCTGAAAATATTCACGATTTTGTTTGGGCTGCAGATAAAGAGTTTATTGTGGAGCACGAAAAATCTAAACATGGCGTAGATGTTTATTTAGTTTATCAAGACAATGATAAATCTTCTGCGTGGAGACAAGCGATGCCTTATGCATTAGGTTTCTTCGATTATAATTCTGAACATTTTGGTGAATATCCTTGGAAAACGTATTCAATTATTCAAGGTGGTGATGGAGGTATGGAATATGGTACTGCAACTTTAATTGCTGGAGGAAGTAATTTAAATAGTTTAATCGGTACAATTTTCCACGAAGCAGCGCACTCTTGGTACCAACAATTGTTTGGAATCAATGAAACGTACAACGAATGGTTCGACGAAGGTTTTACATCATATATAGAGCAAATGGCACACCTTAATGTGGTAGATAAATTAAAAGTAATGCCTTCTAATCCAAATCCAGATGCTTACAAAGGATATATTAGTTTAGCACTTTCAGGAAAAGAAGAACCTGCAAGTTTATTGGCAGATTATTACAACACCAACTATGCATATTCTTTGGAAGCTTACTACAAAGGTCAAGTTTTAGCAATTCAATTGGGTTATATTATTGGGAATGATAATTTGAACAAAACATTTTTAGGATTCTATAAACAATGGAAATTCAAACATCCTTCTGGTAACGATTTCAAACGTGTGGCAGAAGAAGTTTCTGGAATTAATCTTAAATGGTACTTCAACTTATTTATCAATACAACACGCAAAATTGATTACGCTGTAGAAGCTGTAAACGGAAATACAATCACAATTGCAAATAAATCAGATTTTGCAATGCCGATAGATTTATTGGTTGAATATACAGATGGTTCGAAAGAATTATTTTACATTCCTTTACGTGAAATGCGTGGAGAAAAACCAGCAGAAAATTTAGTGGAATATCAAGGTGCTAAAAGAACGATTTTAGAAGATTGGTTCTGGACAAAACCAACATATGACGTTAAAGTTTCAAAAGAAGTTAAACAAGTTACCATCGATCCAACAAAACGTTTGGCAGATGTAAATGATAAAAATAACGTATTTACAAAATAATGTTATTAGCAGTAAATATTGGAAATACTAATCTTCGTTTCGCGGTTTTCAAAAGTGAAACGGAGATTATTACATGGACAATCAATTCAAAACCTTATCGTACCGAATACGAATTTTTTGCAAAATTCTCGAACATGTACGAACCTTTCGGAATTGAGAAATATGATATTACAGATATTGTGATTGGTTCGGTTGTTCCACCACTTACAGCAAGTGTTAAGATTGCTTTACAAAAAATTCACAAGTTCAAACCAATGGTTGTGGATCGTAATACACCATCAGCAATCAAGCATAAGTCAAACCAAATGGGAACAGATTTGTATGCGAATGCAGTGGCTGCACATTATCAAAATTATCAAGGTAAAAAAATTGTCATTGATTTTGGAACTGCGTTAACTTTTTTAGGGATTGACGAATCGGCAAATGTCGGTGGAGTAGTGATTGCTCCTGGAATTATAACTGCCTTAAATTCATTGGTAGGAGAAACGGCTCAATTACCAACAGTAGAACTGAAAGCGCCTAAAACTGTTTTAGGATCTGATACAGAATCTTGCATGCAATCAGGAATGGTTTATGGCTTTTTGAGTATGGTCGAAGGAATGATTGATCGTATCAATGCCGAAGAAGGAGAACAATGTTATGTGATTTCGACAGGAGGAGTTGGCGGTGTTTACAAATCGTTGACAGATAAAATTGATATTGATGATCGTTTACACACAATAAAAGGTCTTAAAATATTATACGAATTGAATAAAGATTCGTTTCAGAAATAAATTTATTTTAGATAAATATGATTAAAAAGCTCGCTAATTGCGAGCTTTTTTCCTTCTATATCAAATCATTTCAAAAAAAATGTTTAATTTTCTGTAACCTTTTTACAAACCTTGAGTCTATTAAGTAAGAAAGCAATTAACACACGTGAAATTATTTGTACTAAATCGAAAAAGTAAAGAAGAAATTTTAGTCGATCGACTAAAAAAGAACGATGCTTTGGCGCAAAAAGAACTCTACGAACAAAGCTCCAAAAAGATGTTGAGCGTTTGTAGAAGCTATATCGAAGACATGCATTATGCAGAAGATTGTATGATTAATGGTTTTTGTAAAGTTTTTAATCATATCGAAAAATTTCAAAATAAAGGAAGTTTCGAAGGTTGGATGCGTCGAATCATGGTCAACGAATGTTTAACTTTTTTACGTGCAAATAAAACATTGATTTATGTTGATGATGTAAGAGTTTCTAATTATGATGAAGCGGATGAAGAAGTAGAGGAAACGTGGTTAAATTTTAATGTGCAAGAGGTGTTAGATCAACTTTCAGAACCTTATCGATTGGTGTTTAATCTTCATATTCTCGAAGATTATTCGCATCAAGAAATTTCAGAAATGCTGAATATTTCGGTGTCGACCAGCAAAACGCAATTGTTTCGAGCAAAGGCAAAACTGAAAGAAATTGTTCTAAGTAAAAAGAAAATGACAAATGAAAAACAACGATAAAATATCAAACTATATAAAAGACGATTTAGAAAATCGTGAATTGAATCCTTCTCATGATGCGTGGGACAGAATTCAAGCTCGTATGGATGTCGCTCCATCACCACAAAAATCAAATTTTAAATGGTGGTTGTCTGCTGCGGTTGTGGCGTTATTTACGGTTTCTACATCAATTTATTTATTCTCGAATCAATCGAAAGATGATCGACCAAAAGAATTTGTAAATCATCAGGAACAAAATAATCCGCAAGAAATTCAATCAGATTCTAATACAGTTCATTCTTCAGAATCGATTTTAGCAAATAATGAAAAGATTGATTCTTCTAAAAAAGAAGTTGAAATTCAGACGCAAGAAGAGAAGAAACCAATTCAACATGGTAAAGTTCAAGTGGCAATAAACGAAGAATCTCAACAAGTTGAAATGGCTTTTCCAACGAAGAAAGAAGCTATTGTAGAGAAGAAAGAAGAGTTAAAATCAGAAGCTCAACCAAAGAAAAATATTGCAGCTAACACAACATTAGATTCTGTAAAAGTGAACAAAAAGAAGAAGAATTTTGTAGATCCAAATATGTTGTTGTATTCGATCGAAAATAAAGAAAATCTAAAGGAGTCAAACCAATCGCGCGTGGTTTCTATCGGCTTCAAATAAAACATTAATATCCCTAAATTAGCAAGATTATGATAAAAAAACTTATCGTAGCAGGATTATTATGCTTATCAGCTACATCACTATATGCTCAAAAATTTACATTTGATTTGAATGATAAAAATGAAGAAAAAATCAGTCCAATTGTAAAAGATCGCATCAGCGAATTTACGTTAGTGATTCGTCAAATTGTTCAGGAAGAAAAATCTGCAATGGAAAAGAAAATTGCGGCAGTTGACAAAGAATTAACAGAAGGAAAACTGAATGCTTCTGAGGCTACAGCGAAGAAAGAAGCGATTGCGAGCGTGTATTCGGGAACGATAAATGATCGTATTCAGGAGGTAAATTTCAATTTAGATGATATCATCAAACAACAAGTTGCATTTTCGATTATGAACGGCGAAGATCCAATTACGCCAAAAACGAAACAAGATGTGACGAAACGTTACCGAATTGCGAATCAAATTAACGGTTATGCTTCTTTTGGATACATGGCGTTTACAGGAAAAAAAGACGAAGAATTGAACAAACATGAGAAGTTTTCGAGCAATTTAACAGCAGGTTTAATGTACGAAAGACAATTATCGTTAACAAGTCCTGTTAACTTTTTGGCAGGAGGGTTATTTTCGTGGAGAACGTATCGCATCGACGATGATATGCGCTTTAATCGTGATGAAAATGGAAATGTTGGTTTGGTAAAAAGTGATAAATCGTTAGATAAATCGAAATTGCGTTCGGCTTATTTTATGGTTCCGGTTGGATTTAAATACAACTTTTCGAAAGTCAAAAATATTACCGAAGATTTTGCATATCGTCCGCAAGGAAAACACTATATCGCAGCGTATATGTATGGAGGAACGTTGTTATCATCGAATAATATTTACAAAGGAGATGGTGTTCGCAACAAAGAACGTGGAAACTATAATGTGAATAATTTTATTTACGGAGCCGAAATAACAATTGGTTTAGGATTGATTGATGTCTTTGTTAGAAAAGATTTGAACAACTATTTTAAAGATAACACATTCGATAATCGTAAAATGATTCAGTTTGGCATAAATCTTGGAATATAAGAAATATCTCAATCATAGTTTTAGTATTGAAATTTTATAACATAACATTTTTAAAATATAATGAACCTCAGATTTATCTGAGGTTTTTTATTTGTAGAAAAATTTTCTAAATCTGTTCAAAAAATTGTAAATTAGTACAAATCCAAGCAGATGGTAAAATCTAAACTTAGTTGGCATACACTTCTTCTCGTCATCATTTTTCTATTATTAATGATGATTAACTTTACGTTTGTCAAAGCTTTTTGGTTTGGAGGAAATTTTTGGATAGACGAACCTTTTTTGCGCATTGGCGTTTTCATGATTTCTTTACTTGCATCGATGTCAATTTTATATGATTTAACGTTTAATTTGACCTTATTTACGTTAAAAGAAGAAACGTTCGAAATCAGAACAATTTTCAAAAAAGATGAAATTCCATATCGAGCAATTTATTATTTGTACGAAGAAGAAGATATTTTTCGCTTGAATCGCAATCAAATTCTAACTATTCAAACCAAAAAATCAAAGTTCAGATTACGAAGTTTTTTTGATTCAAATTATGATCAAGTAAAAACTAAACTAACCGAAAAAGCAGAACAATACGTTAATTTATTGGCTTAATGGGTATCGAAAAATCAACTATAAAAGCTGATGTTGCGATAAGATGGACAATATTAATTGTGTTGTCTATATTTTGTATTGTAAAAATTATTAGAGAAAGAAAAGAATTATCTCAAAGAACTTATTATTTAAGTACAGCTCCAAAAATAGATAAACAAGAAGATAACTCTCTTTATCAAATATATTATTACTGGAGGGATCCTGTATACAAATACGATTCAACATTTTTAAAAGTGAATTATAATAAAACAGATGCAGTTTATTATGCTGAATTAATTCAAAAACTGCAAAAAAATAATATTGAAAAATCTGGAGTAAAATTCAAACTAAATAATAAAAATACTTTTTCTGACATTACGAATATGTTTCAAATACTTGAGAATGTAAATCAAAGAATATTTATCTTCAATTTTGAAGATGATTATTTATATGTTCTAAAATCCAATTCAGATTCTGATAAAATCAAAATGATAGAAACCCAATTATAAATTAAAAAACGTCGCTCATAGAGCGACGTTTTAATTATTACTATTATTTTTTAAGTAAATCAAAATGTTTTGTATTAGGACTAAAATTGCAAGCGACGTAAAAAACATAAAGCCAACATAAATGGCAACTTGTTTGTCTTGACCAATTTTTATGAAGATAAAATAAGCCAAAAGCGTTCCCATGATTTGCATCAAAACGGCGCGCCAAGCAATTTTTTTTACAACAGTAGCATCTTTGGTTCTAAATCCAGCAATTCCTTGATAAATTGTCGGAAATATCAACATAATAAATGCGATTATTTTTAGAGGTGTTTCCATTTATACTTTTATTTCTTTCTGCATTTGTTCTACAACTTCGTAAGTCGCAGGACAAATTAGTGTGTTTTTTATGGTAAGATGATTAATTTGATAAAACTTTTTGCGATCTGTATGTGGATATTCACGGCAAGCTTTCGGGCGATCTTCGTAAACCAAACAATAATTTTCACTATCCAAAAACGGACAAGGAACTTGCTGCAAAACGTAGTCGTTATCTTCATCAATTCGTAAATATTTATCAATAAATTGACTTGGTTTGATTCGAAAAACATGCGCTAAACGCTCAATATCTTTTTGTGTAAAAAGTGGACCAGTTGTTTTGCAACAATTCGCGCAAGAAAGACAATCAATACGATTGAAAACATCTTCGTGAATTTCTTCCATTTTCTGATCCAAGTTTTTAGGCGGTTTCTTCTTCAACTTCTCCAAAAACTTTTTGTGTTCGCGTTGTTTTTCTTTTGCTTTCGCAAAATATTCTTCTAAGAAATGATCTCCCATTTTTCTATCTCTCCTTCTTTTACTTCAAAAATCTCCGCGCAATCAACCATTTTAAGGTTTTCAAATTGTTTGAATCGCTCAGGATCTCTTTGTTCTAACTTCTTTAATAAATGGTTGAATTCATATTGCATTTGACCTGTTGTAACCTCAATTTTAATCTTTGTAAAATCAGAATCAATTTTATTTCGGTCAAAATTATATCCTCGTCTTGTGGCTTCGTCCCAAACTTCTGCTAAATATTGATTAATCGCTTCAAGCGGTTTTTCAATTGCTTTGAAACGAGTTAATTGCGGATGATTTTTATAACCTTTTGTATTGCCTTCCAAAACATTTTTTGCCAAAAGCGTTTCGCGCCAAAGTGCTACAATTCCTTTTGCATCGAGATATTTCGGATGAACAGACCAAATTCGCATGAATAAAATATTTAATCTAATTTAGATAACACTTTATAAACTCCATGATGCTCAATATCTCTAACTTTTGCAACGTAAGAAATATTATCATTTTCGAAATTCGTTAATTCTAAAATCATTTTTTCTCCTATTGGAAAAGGAAAATTTTTATCTGTAACTTCAATAATTTCTAAAGTAATAACACACGGATTTACTTTATTGTAATCAATCTTAGATTTAATATATTCAGATTTATTTTCTGATGTAAATTCTGTGTGATATTTCTTATCAAATACTATTTTAGAATATTGATTATCTGAAATTTTATCAATTACAATTATATTCTTAAAATCATCACAAGTTTTTGCTATTTGTGCTTGACAATAATTTATCATTACAAATACTATTATGAATAAGTTTGATTTTAAAAAGTTCATTTTTATTTCTCTTTTTTGATCTCTTCTACATTTTTTACACCACGTAATCTGCAAAACTCTTCGATAACATTGTGATGAGAAACCGTTTTATCTTTAAAATAATTGACAAAATATTTCTTTTCTTCTACAGTTGCTTCTAACTGATTCAAGATATTCATTAAGTGCATTTTCATGTGACCTTTCTGAATTCCAGTTGTAACCAAAGAACGTAATGCACCAAAGTTTTGCGCTAAACCAGCAACAGCAACAAATCCCATCAATTCTTTAGCATTCGGTTTCCCAAGAATTCCCATTGCTAATTTTACTAACGGATGCAAAGCTGTCAATCCACCAATTGTACCAAGCGCAGTTGGTAAATCAATCCAAAAACGGAAAATTCCATCTTTCACTTCGCAATGCGTTAATGAAGAATACTGTCCATCTTTCGCCGCATATGTATGCGCACAAGCTTCTACAGCACGGAAATCGTTACCTGTTGCAATCACAACCGCATCAATTCCGTTCATAATTCCTTTGTTGTGTGTTGTTGCACGATATGGTTCTATTTCTGCAATGCGAACAGCGCGCGAAAACTTTTCTACAAACTCTTCTGACGTTACATTTCCTTCTGCTAATTGCTCAACAGGACAAGAAACCTCTGCACGAACAATACAATCTGGCGTATAATTCGATAAAATACACATCACGATTTGAACAGAATCTTTTTCATCATCTGTAAAAGTAGAATCAGCTTCTATCTCGTTGCGTAATGTTTTGGCAAATTGCTCTAAACAAGAATTGATAAAGTTTGCACCCATCGAATCCATTGTTTCGAAAGACGCTTTTATTTGATAATAGTTTTCTAAATCAGCAGTTTTATCAATTAATTCCAAAGCTAAAATACCACCACCACGCGCACGCATGTTTTTTGTGATATCATTTGTCGTTTCGATTAATTGATTTTTAATCGTTGTTTCAAATGCATTTTGCAACTTTTCTTTGTCACCTTCGTACATAAAATGAACGTGACCTAATTTTGTTGTGGATAAAATAGTTGTTTTGAAACCACCACGTGTTTGCCAAAACTTTGCAGCCTTAGAAGCTGCAGCAACAACAGACGACTCTTCAACAGCCATAGGAATGGCATATAATTCGTCGTTGATTAAAAAGTTTGGTGCTAAACCAAACGGCATATAGAAATTAGAAACTGTATTTTCTGAAAACTCGTCGTGCAGTTTTTGTAAATCTGCATCATCATTCCAATATTGTTTCAATACTTTGATGGCAGATTCATCACCATTCAAATATTCATTGACAACCCATTCAATTTTTCCTTCTTTCGATAATTTCGAAAAACCTTCTACTGCTTGATGCTTCATATTGGATATTTTTTTATAAGACAAAAGTACAAACGTTTTGAATGTTATAAGATACTTCTTCTGTTTTTTGATTAATTTTTAACGATTTAGTAGAGTAGAGGATTTGGTTAAACACAATAAATATAGAATTAGTTATTGTACTATAACTTTTTGAAGAAAATATCCACTTCAAAATTGATATTCTAAAATATAAAAAACACCTTTTACTTAACATAAAAGGTGTTATAGATTTAAAATAATATCAACTATTTTTTAATAAATTTTTGTGTGTATTTATTTTCTAATTTAAGTATATAAATTCCTTTTGTTAAATTAGAAACATCAATATCTTGTTTGGTACTTCCTTTTAATATTGTTTTTCCTAATAAATCATAAATTGTATATCGTGTTCTTTTTGAAAGATTAGAAACAGAAAGTAGATTAACTACAGGATTTGGAAATAAATGAATATTATTTTTATTAACATCTGAAATAGCTAATTTACTTAAATCAACTTTAAACAAGATTTTCTTATAATCCAACTCTTCTCCTTCTTTGTAAAGTTCGTAGCGAGCTAAAACATAGACGTTTTCATCATCATCGGAAGGGATAATATTTGTTATATATGTATCATCTCCTTTATAAATAAAAGGCTCATTAACAATTATATTCGGATTACTATTCGTGATTTTTAAATCTAAATAAGATAAATATGAATAATTTTCAAAATCTGCGAATAATTTATCATCCTTTATTGAAATATTATTTGAATAAATATACCTGTTCTGAATTAATGTTCTATTAAATTTTTCAGTATCATATTTCCATATTTTACTATCTTCTATTTCATCTCCAATTACGACATGTTCAGATAAATAAATTTCGTTTTCTTTCATTATTAAGTCATGTACATAATCATAACTTTGTATCAATGTTTTAGTGTTTTTCACTAAATCATGTATGTAAAAATCACCTCTATTATATTCAAAATCGTTTTCATCAATCACATTCGATATTTGACTTTCAATTATATACAATTCATCATTATTAATTGCAAAAAGTTGAGGGTATTGTAAGTTATTTCTTACAACTGTCAATTGATTGTTTTCCAAATTTAACACAGAAATTTTCCCTGTGTTTGGTTTAAATGTAGCATCTGAAAATTGTGAAAAATATAGTTTATCTCCTACTACACTAATATCAGATACATAAGGAGTGTTATCTAATATAATTTCTATAGGAGAACTATTGATTTTTGTATTTACCCTTATTATTTTGCCTTCATGCATTAATCCATAGTATATATATCCCTTATGATAAACAGCAGTTTCATCCCAAGATTCATCTCTATTTAGTATACTTAGGTTATCATTAATCATAACAGGTTTTAATTGTGCTTGCAAGAAACTTATAAAGAAAATTGCAAAAAAAAGTAAAGTTTTTTTCATATATATTATTTTAATCTTTTTTTACTTTTCTTTAGAAAAACATTTAATTCTAATCCAATATAATCTCCAGGTATTTTTACTTTTCCACGTGAAGTAGGATTATTCTCTAAATTATCATAGATATATTCTCCCTCTAAATAATTTCTAAAATCATTTTTATAAATTAATCCAAGTTGAATTAATGTAATTTTATTTTTCCAGTATATACTTGGACTTAAGCGTAATGTAGGAGTGAAACTTGTGTTTTTATCATTGTTTAATCTTAAGCCAAAAATCTCAGTACGTTCATTCTTGGTTTCATCTGTATAAGAATAGACATACTCAATAAAAGTGCTTTTATAAAACATTAATTCTGTTCCTAAACCAAATGATAAAATAAATTTATCATTTAATCTGATCTTATATTCAGCTGTGACAGGGATATTTAAATAAGAAAAATTCTTCCAGCTTTTAGTTTGTTCTTCTCCTTCAAGCCATTCAAATTCTTTAGGGACATCTCCTTTTTTTATTTCATGTATAATTTTGTATGAAGGAATACTTTCTGTAGACAATCCTATCCTTGCCGAAATTTTATCTTTTGGATTTATAGTATAAACCAAACCAAATTTATAGGAAAAAGTATTGAGACCTTCTATTGTTCTATTTCCAATTGTAGGCTCACTTATTGCTTTAGAATAAACTGTTGGAGTAAATTGTAAACCTAGTTTCTTATAATTTCCTAAATCTTCAAAAGGTTTTTGAGAGAAAATAGTTATAGGAATTAAAAATAATAATATTTTATTCATAATAAAAAACCCAAAACCGAAGCTTTGGGATATATATATTTACCAATTTAACTTTCTTTCATGTACTCCTGCAGGAGATTGATATGTAGCAATCAACCCTTCATTCTTCTTAACAGCATACTGTCTATTATCAAGTCCTTTATTTAATTTATTATTATCAACACCTAAATCAACTTTAGATAACGTGTTTTTTTTATTTTCAATATCAGAAGAGTTAATATCATCTTGACATGAAATAAAAGAGATAGATGTTAATAGCGTAAAGAACGCTACAGTAAGATAGGTCTTTTTCATTTTAATTCATAATAATTTGTTAATAATAACAAATAAAATAAAAAAAAATAAAATAATTGTAAAAAAAGCAAATTAAATAATAGACAAAAATAACTTAGTTGATTATAAATGTTTATATTAATACATGTCTTGGAGTTAGAAAAATATTAGTTGATATCAAGTATAAACAATTTATGTGTAATTGATTAACTAATTATAGTTTTTCAATAGTGTTTTTAGGTGTTTTTTTATTATGTTTTTTTTTAAAATGATTTAATTCCTATAAGTACTAGTATTATAAAAGTTGAACAGACGTAATCATTATCAAAGGTTTTATATACATTATTAGTGATAGCCAAAAATCAGTTATTAAACATAATTGTTTTATATATAATTAAGATCAACATATACGAAAAGTAACTTCTACTAAACATAATGATTATTATACACCTCTTTTAAATGGCTTAAAACTTTGATATTGTGAGAGTGCAGTTTTGAATAAACAAGTTTGTAATTTAAAATGCTCTGAAAGAAGCATTTAATCGTTGAGTGAAGGTATTCATATCAGACAAAATTATTTTTCTTTCGTACTAATTTTTTACTGCAACGTTATTATTTTTTTTATAACTCTCTACAGAGTTTATTCGTGTTTTCTTCGACCGTTCTTCGACCATTGTCCTCGCAAAGGTGCATTTTTCCGCAAGTTCGTCGAAGGACGGTCGAACAAAGGTCGAACGATGGTCGAACAAGAGTAAAATGAGCTATTTTTCGATATGATGTGAAACATAGATATACAGAGGTTTGTATAGGAGTTTCAATTAACTAAAACATATTGTTGATAAAAATACTGGAGGACAGAAGTGGACAAATGTGGACAAAACCGGACATTTGTGGTCACTTTTTGTGAAAAATGTAATTTGTATTGTTTAAATGATTATATTACAAATATTTGATTATTTTAAATTGTTTTGATTGAATTAATAATATTCTTGATAAAAATGATGAAATACGATTATCTGTAAATTGTTTAAAATATAAAATAGTGAAGAGTTTTTCGTTTATATGAACGATTATAATGGATTATTCGAGGAAATGTGTTATTTGAGAAAATAGAATTGTTTATATTTGATTGTTTGAACTCACATGATTAGAAAATTAATATGAAAAAATTTA
Source organism: Empedobacter sp. UBA7494 (assembly GCF_002478465.1). Classification (NCBI taxonomy): domain Bacteria; kingdom Pseudomonadati; phylum Bacteroidota; class Flavobacteriia; order Flavobacteriales; family Weeksellaceae; genus Empedobacter; species Empedobacter sp. UBA7494. The sequence continues at coordinate 33,727 of NZ_DLOC01000104.1, read as the reverse complement.
TTTTAAGTTTGGCTATCCTTGCGATGGGTGCTTATTCTTATGCACAACAAATAACCATTGAAGGGATATATGGCGGAAAATACCGCGAAAATTCTTTGTACGGTGTGAACTCATTGAACGATGGAGAAAATTATACTATTCTGACAAAAGACGGATTGGTAAAACGTTCGTATGAATCGACATTGAAAAAAGGTCAGACTTCTGATGTAGTTGTCGTTCCTGGAAAGTTTGAAGGTTATGAATTTAGTTCTGATGAGCGTTACGTTTTATTGCAAACTAATTCGCACCAAATTTATCGCCATTCGTTTACAGCAAAGTTTGAAGTGTATGATACACAAACAAAATCGAAAGTATTGTTATTTGATGGAAAAGGAATTCAAGAGCCTTTGTTTTCGCCAGATGCTTCTAAGGTAGCTTTTGCTTTTGAGAATAATTTATACATTCAAGACTTAAAATCGAACAAGGTAATTCAAGTTACAACGGATGGTAAAAAGAATAATATTATCAACGGGATCAACGATTGGGTTTATGAAGAAGAGTTTGGTTTCGTAAGAAATTTTGATTGGAATGCTGATGGAACGTCTTTGGCTTATGTTCGTTTTGACGAATCGAAAGTCAAAGAAATTAATATTCCGATTTACCACAATAATCTTTATCCACAAGAATTACGTTACAAATATCCAAAAGCAGGACAAGACAATTCGGAAGTTTCGTTACATGTTTTTGATACGAAGAATAACTCAACTGCAAATGTTAATTTAGGCGGAGTTCAGAATTATTACATTCCGAAAATTAAGTTCTCTTCAAAAGCGAATTTATTAACGGTTGTAACGTCTAACCGTCATCAAAATAATGTAGATGTTTCGTTTTATGATATCAACACGAAAAAAGTAAATAAATTATTTACTGAAACAAATAAAGCGTGGATAGAAACGGATAATTTAACATTAGAATTTTTAGCAGATAATTCGTTCTTATGGACTTCTGAGCGCGATGGAAATAACCATATTTACCATTATGCAGATAGCGGAAAGCTAATTAACCAAGTGACGAAAGGAGATTGGGAGGTAACGAATTACTATGGGTATAATCCTGGTAATAAAACACTTTATTATCAATCAAACTCAAATAATGGAAAACGTATTTCGACAGAAAGACAAATTTCTTCGGTTAGTTTAGATGGTAAGAAAACAACAATGTTGACGAAAAATAATGGAACAAATTCGGCTGCTTTCAGTAAGAATTTTACGTATTTCATTAATACTTTTTCGAATACAACAACTCCAAAAACAATTAGTTTGGTTGAATCTAAATCTGGAAAAGATTTGGGTGTTATCGTTGACAATACTTCTTTAAAAGATAAATTGACTACAGATAATATTGGAACAAAAGAATTATTTGTGTTGAAAACGACAGCAGGAAACGAATTAAATGCTTACGTAATCAAACCAAAAAACTTTGATCCAACCAAAAAATATCCAGTTTTGATGTATCAATATTCTGGACCAGGTTCTCAGAATGTAAATAATGCGTATTTCAACTCAAATGATTATTGGCACATGATGTTGGCACAAGAAGGTTATATCGTTTTCTGTGTTGACGGTCGTGGAACGGGATACAAAGGAGAAGATTTCAAGAAGCAAACGTATTTACAATTAGGAAAATATGAGGTAGAAGATCAAATTGCTGCGGCAAAAGAAATTGGTAAATTACCTTATGTGGACAAATCTCGTATCGGAATTTGGGGTTGGTCTTATGGAGGATTCATGGCTTCGAATGTATTATTCAAAGGAAATGATGTGTTCAAAGCGGCGATTGCTGTTGCTCCTGTAACAAACTGGCGTTATTATGACTCTGTTTATACAGAGCGTTTTATGCGTACACCAGAAGAAAATGCATCTGGTTATGATGACAATTCACCAATTAATTATGCAAACGAGTTGAAAGGTAATTTCTTATTAATTTCTGGTTCTGCTGATGATAATGTGCATCCACAAAACACATTCGAATTATCAGAAGCTTTGGTACAAGCGAACAAAGATTTTGATATGGCCATTTATACAGATAAAGATCACGGGATTTATGGTGGAAACACGCGTATTCAGCTTTACCGTAAAATGACAAACTTTATCAAGAAGAATTTGTAAGAAAAAAGCTGTATTTATTAGAATACGCCAATGAATAAGATGAAACATTATTCAAATTGACAAAAATCATACATTAAATAAAAAAAACCTCTGCATTGTCGGAGGTTTTTTTTACTTTCGTTGATTGCTAATAAAATCTAAAGGATATATTAGTGCATAGTTAAAAAATCATGAGTCAAAAATTAACGTTGGATCAAATACAAAACTTTGAAGGAAAATATCCCAAACAGCTTTGGTATTTGTTTACGATAGAAATGTGGGAACGTTTTTGTTTCTACGGTATGAGAGGTGTTTTAGCAATTTTTATGACAGACCAACTAGGTCTTTTAGAAAAAGATGCTAATTTGAAATATGGCGCAATACAAGCATTTATTTATGCATTTACATTTATTGGAGGTATTTTCGCTGATAAAATATTAGGTTTCAAAAAGTCTTTAGTTTTTGGAGGTCTTTTTATGGTCATCGGAAATTTAATCATTGCCTATGATCCTCATACAATGTTTTATGTAGGAATTACCTGCACCATTATAGGAACAGGTTTTTTTAAACCCAATATATCATCAATGGTAGGTGAATTGTATAAAGAAGGAGATGTAAGACGTGATGCAGGTTATGGAATGTTTTATGCCGGAATAAATATAGGAGGTCTTTTAGGAGGTGCTTTGTGTGTTTATTTGGGAAAATATTACTCTTGGAGTTTATGTTTCTTAGCAGCAGCAATTGTAATGGTGATTGGTTTGATAACTTATTTTGCTACTAAAAAAAGTTTAGAACCTATAGGAAACACTCCATTAGAAAAAGATAGTATACAAAAAAGGACTTTTAAAGAAACAGCTGTTTACGTTGGTGCAATAGTTATATTACCTTTAATATATTTCTTAATTCATAGAAGTGATTTAACTGATTATTTTATGTACGGAATTGGTATTGCTGCGCTTTTGTATTTAGGATTCGAGATATTAAAATTAAATAATAGTTATAAGAAAAAAGTTTTAGCAGCTTTTATTTTTATTGTTATGTATTTGATTTTTAATGTTATTTATGAACAAAGTGGAGGTTCTTTATCTCTTTTCGCAAAAGATAACTTAGTACATAATTTACTATTCTTCGAAATTGATCCAAATATTATTAATAATAGTGCTAATTCATTTTTTATAATCATAGTAAGTCCATTAGCAGGATTGTTATGGATATGGTTAGCTAAAAAGAAAATAGAACCTAATACAATTATTAAATTCGGAATAGGGTTTTTATTCTTATCATTAGGATTCTTTTTATTTTATTCTTTACGATTCTTTGTAAACGATACAGGACAATCATCTCTTAATTTATTCACTTTTACTTGGCTAGTAATTACTCTAGGAGAGTTATGTTTAGGTCCAATCGGTATGTCAATTATTACGAAGCTATCTCCTCAAAAACTATTTGGAATGATGATGGGGATGTGGTTTTTAGCAAGTGCTTTTGGTCAGTTTTTTGCAGGGAAAATTGGAGCAGAAATGTCTGAAGCAAATACAGGAGGAACTTTAATGTCAAAATTGATTGCCTATACTGATGGCTACAAAGATTTGGGAATATACGCTTTAATTGCAGGTGTATTATTAATCGCTTTATCCCCATTAATTCGCAAATTAATGCAAGACGTAAAATAACTTTTAAGAAATACTTTTAACAAACAAACATGAGTTCAAAATCAGAAAATTTCTTTGATTCAAAAGTACTTGGGCATCCGTCAGGGTTGTTCGTGCTTTTCTTTACAGAGATGTGGGAGCGTTTTTCATTCTACGGAATGCGCGTTTTATTAATTCAGTTTTTAACAGCTGCAGTTATTGGGTTAAATCCAGGTTGGGAATGGTCTATAGAAAAAGCAACTGCTTTATATGGAACATACGCAATGTTATTATACATTACGCCCATCTTTGGAGGTATTATTGCCGATAAATACATAGGTTATAGATGGGCAGTTGTAATTGGTGCGATTATTATGACTCTTGGTCATGCATTCATGGCTTTTGATACACCTATCTTTTTATATTTAGGATTGGCGTGTTTGGTTATTGGAACAGGATTCTTTAAACCAAATATGACATCTATCTTATCAGAAATGTACAAAGACTTTCCTGAGAAAAAGGATGGTGCTTATACAATTTTCTACATGGGAGTTAACGCTGGTGCATTCTTCGGAATGATGTTGTGTGGATTCTTAGCAGAAAAAGTAGGATGGCACTGGGGATTTGGTTTAGCTGGAATCTTCATGTTATTAGGAACATTACAGTTCTGGTTAGCAAAACCATTATTTGGGTATATCGGTGAGGTTCCTTCAAAAACAGGAAATCAAATTACTGCTGATGATGATACACCAAAATACGAACCAGGAGAAAAACCAAATCCTTTTACAGTATTAGATCAAGTATTGATCGTTATTATGACGCTTTTAGGATTAGGATATGCGTTCAATGATCCGTTAAATGCAATTGGTGGAATTAACTTATTCCCATTCTCTATCGGAGGATTATCAGGACAAAATGTCGTTATTTTAGTAGCATTATTCTTGTTCTTCTTTGTGGTAATTCGTCGTTTGGCAAATTATACAAAAGTGGTTCGTGATCGTATGATTGCGGTAATTATTTTTGCTTTCTTCGTTATCTTCTTCTGGATGTCTTTCGAACAAGGAGCTACATCATTAGTAATCTTTGCGCGTGATAATACAGAACGTAACTTAATTGGAGGTGCTGCAATGGCATTCAACGTTTTCAATACATTATTAACAGTTGTTCCATTATTGTTCATCTCGTATGTATTGATTTTATTAGCAAAACAAACATTTAAAAAAGCGGCTTTATCTAATGTTGTTTTAGCGTTTACTTTCTTAGGAATTTGGGCTGCTGCAATTTGGATGTTAAACTATAACTGGACTTCTCACTCTTACGATGTTTCTTACCAAGCAATTGAAACGGCTAAATTAGACGACGCTGGTAAACAAGTGATGAACGAAGAAGGACAACCTGTTTTTGATAAAACACCAGTTACGGCTTCTTATGTGGCAAACTCTACAGATAAAATTGTAACTGAAACAATTAATTTAGCTTCTCAAGACGCTTTAACAAAAGGATCTGATATTAATATTCACAAAGAAGGAGATAAATTTGTATTAGTCTCTCCAGAAAGTTTAGTGAAATTAGATACTGAATATAAAAATCAAAATAAACCATCTGAAGTTGTTCCTGCGAAAGTAGCAGAGATTAAAGATTCTCAAGTAGAAATTACCGTTTCTTGGTTCTCTACATTAAACTCTTTCTTCATCATTGCATTAGCTTCGTTAGTTTCTCGTGTTTGGGATTCTAAATACAACCCATCAGCTTCTGTAAAATATGGTTTAGGATTAATCATTATGGCAATCGGATTCGGATTCTTAGCTTTCGGTTCTTACGGAATTTCAGAAGGTGTTAGAGTTTCTATCATCTGGTTAGTATTAGCTTATTTATTCCATACATTGGGCGAACTCTGCTTATCTCCAGTTGGACTTTCGTACGTATCGAAATTAGTTCCAGCACGTATGATTGCATTTATGTTCGGAATGTGGTACCTTGCAATTGCAATTGGTAACAAATTGGCAGCCATTTTAGGAGGTCAAATCGAAAATATTACCAAAGAATATTCGTTATCAACTTTCTTCTTAATCTTTACAATTGTACCAATTGTAGCAGGTTTAATCGTTATCGCATTAAATCCAGTCATGAAAAAATTGATGCACGGAGTTAAATAATAAAGATTGAAATTTATGAAATCAAGCTTAGCAATCGCTGCCCTAATTTTATCATCATTTCTTTTTGGACAAGAAATTAAATGGTTATCATTAGACGAAGCAACAAAGGAAATGAAAGCACATCCAGAAAAACCTGTATTGATTAATTTTTATACAACTTGGTGTGGATTCTGTAAGCGTTTGGACAAAGAAACTTTTACAGATAATAAAGTCGCAGATTATGTAAACAAAAATTACATTGCGGTAAAATTTGATGCGGAAACAAAGGATATGGTAAAATTTATGGGAATTCAGTACACCTATATTGCACCTGCTAAAGCGAATTACATGGCGTATGCCTTTACAAACGGACAATTGAGCTATCCTGCAACTGTTTTGATGAACGGAAAAGGAGATGTTAACAAAATTGTTTTGGGCTATCGTAATTCAACAGATTTCATAAACGATATCAAAATTTAATCGAGAAATAACCTTGTTGAGAGGTTTTCCATAAAACAGAATCAGAAGTTTCTTCAAGTTCTCTAACAATAGAAGGGTAGTTGCTGGCATCAGCAATTACCCTTTTTAAATTTTCATTATTTTCGAAAGAATAAAACTTCGATTGATGAATTAACACATAAAAAGGAGTATCAGAATGTTCTTCATTTAATAAAAGGTTAAATGACTTCGTTTCAATAGAATTTGGATGTTTGATAAAATGTTGATGTTTAAAGTTAGAATCATAAGAGTAGAAACTAACATCTTTTATTCTTTCGTGGATTTTATAAGGTTTGATAGTAAAATTATATGTTTTTTCATCCAAAGGATTTTCGCTTAGAATTGCTAAACTTCGTTGATTTCTTATGCCGATAATACTATTCTTGTATTGATTAAAAACAATTAATTCATTCGAATGATTGAGTTGATAAACTTGATAATATCGTTCAGATTCCATTAGAAATAAAGAAATTAAACAAACAAATAATGCTAGTTTAGATTTTTTTAGGAATAAAGGTTTCGATGCATATAAAATAACGCCAATCAAAATCGCGGTAAATAAACTGATGTAAACATCTTTCGCAATAAACTTGAAGTTTGCTAACCAATAAATATATTGATTTGAATAATAAATAAAATGATTGAAAATCCACGTATAGATTGGAATATTAAGATCAAAAATGATGAGAAGAATGCTAATTATACCGCCACAAATCATAAAAAAGGAAGCAGGAATCAAGACTAAATTTCCAAATAAAAACAATCCTGAAAATTGATTAAAATACAAGACCGAAATTGGTAAAGTTCCTAATTGAGCAGATAAACTTGTTTCAATCATAATCTTGATTTTCTTCAGGAAACTATTTTTAACTTTCCAATAATACTCAAAAATTGGATTGAGCCAAACAATGAAAAAGACCGCTGAAAAACTCAATTGAAAGCCAACATCAAACAAATAATTAGGTTGAAAAACTAGAATGATAAAAGCAGAAAGTGAAAGTGTGTGGAAAATATTTTTTGGTCGGTTGAGTAATTCGCTAATATAATAAATGGTAATCATCAACGCAGAACGAAAAACTGGCGGTTGTAATTCGACATAAAAAGCAAAGATCCAGATAAATATTAAGCTAATAATTATTCTAATTTTCCGACCTTGTTTTAGCTTTAATAATGGTTGTAAAATGAATTGTAAAATCATGTAAATCATCATCACATGTAAACCAGAAATGGATAAAATATGCACAACTCCTGTTGCTACATAACTTTGATTGAGTTCTTGCGAGAGCTCCGTTCTATCACCCAAAAGCATAGACGAAATAATCGCTCTACTTTCAAGGGAATAACCTTGTTCTGTTAGTTCTTTTCGAATCTTGACTTTCGATTTGGCAACCCAATTTCGAAATCCATTTCCTTCTTTGTGAATAGAAATAATTTCATTTGTAAAGATTTGAGAATAAATTCGTTTTCTGTTTAAGAAACGTTTATAATCAAATTGATATGGATTTAACGGTTTTTGGATTTCTCTTTTTTCTCCTAAAATTATGATTTCATCATTGGGATATAAAATTTGTTGTTGAGGTTTGATATGAAGTAAAATTTGCTCAGTCGTTTCAATATCTTTTACAACGTAATTGGTATATTTTTCGGTAGAATTAGAACTATAAACGACTTTTAGTAAATGAATTTTCGAAACAGATTCGAAATCAATTTTTGAATGTCTATTATAATTTTGATGAATATAATAGCCTAAAATCATCGAAATACCTAAAAAAGTGATTATATTTTGACGATTATTATTTTTTAACAAAGAGATAAAAAGTAAAGTAATTAATGAAAAAAATATAATTCGTAAATTTGTAGCAGGAATTAATAATTCGGATAAAATTATTCCGATTGAGAAACAAATTGTTAGGGTAAAAAAGAGATACTTTTTCATCCTAATAATTTATAAATTTTTTTACAAATAGCAGGTTTTAATTATTTGTAAATGAATTGATTAAAAAAATAAAAAAAATGAAGAAGATTCTTATATTAATTGTGTTATTTTTTACTCAAATGGCAATGGCTCAAATCGATGTAAAACTATCAATCACAAACCTTAAGAAAATGAAAGGAAATTTGGCTATAGAGTTTTATAGAAATGTAGAAAATTATACAAAAGGTCAAAATGCATTCAAAAAATTGTACGTTCCAGTTGCTGATATAGACAAGTATGAAACGTTTTTTAAAGATATTGAGCCAACATTTTATGCGGTAAAAGTGTATTTGGATACGAACAATAATAAACAGCTTGATAAAAGTTTTTTGGGTGTGCGTAAAGAACCGTATGGTTTTTCTAAGAATTTAGATCCTATTTTGCGTGAGCCAACTTTTGAGGAAGCTAAAGTGGAAATGACTGAAGAAAATAATACAATTCTAATCAAACTAAACAATAACAAAGGCGAAGAATAATCTTCGTTTTTTTTTGTTAAAATTTAATTGAAAAACCTAAATTCAATCCTAATAAAGAAGGATTTTTAGCATCTACATTTTTCAATGGATTTAGCATATATCTATAATTTGGTTCCAAATTTATACTTGATTTATTTGATAAATTATATTCTAACTTAACCCCTGCGTTAGCGCTATAACTCGAATTATTTAAGTTATTTGCTTCGCCTAATTTATAATTTGATCTTGTATTAGTATCAGCCAATGAAATAGAATTTTTCGTTACAGCATAATAACTTCCTCCCGCTATTGCTAGAATATTGAATTTATCAAAACTTGCCAATTTATATTCAACTTCTAATGGAACTTCGATATAATGAACTTTTTGTTCCATAGTATTGGTTTCAGAAGACAACATGGTCATTGTCGTATGTGATGTATTATCATCTACAACTCGAATATTCGAATGATATGTGATATTGTTCGATGATTTTGGCATGTTTGCAGAAAGTGCATAAACACCTGTATTGATTCCCGAATTTATATTGGTTGTATTTTGTTCCAACTCAACTTTTGAAATTCCCGAACGGACATTTATCTTATCATTTATACGGACAGAAATCTTTGCACCGTAAGTGACAGTCAAATTGTTTTTGATAGTATGATCGTTAAATTCATCCGCTAAAATAGATTTAGAATCTAACATTTTTGTAGGATTGATGTACGAAGAGATCGTCAGAAGTGGAGATTTCTGTTTGATTTCTACTTTCTCTTTTTTCTTCTTTTTTTCTTCTTGAAGAACTAATTCTAATGGTTTTTCCTCTAAAATGTTAAGTTTAACTTCTTTCTCAGAAACTTCATTTTTTGGAGTATTTATAGAATTATTTTGAACAAAATTATCTTTTTGAGTTGAACTTGTTTTACCTAATTCTTGTGTTTTATCTTCTTTTTGATTTGGAATTATATTCGAAAATAAAGATGATTCTCCAATTATATTTTCAAAATATGAACTTGAACTTTGAATTATCTTTTGATTTGATTCAGTCGATTTTTTTACAGAAGAAACAATCTTATTATCAAAAGACTTTTCATTTGTATGTTCAATATTATTCCAATCTTTTTTGGTGGATTCTTTAGATGTCGATTTCGTTTTTACAACTTCATTAGTCGGAGTATGATTAACGTTAACCGCATCATTTTGATTAAAATAATAAATAGAAATTCCCGCAACTAAACACGCTGCTGTAGAACCAATCCAATAAAATAAAGGAATGATGCGTTTTTTCTTTTCTTTCTCGTCTAATTTCTCTTGAATATTTTTCCAAGCATCCAAAGGAGGAAGTTGTGGTTGCGAGAGTTTATCTTTAATATGTTGATCAAATTTGTTCATCTTTTGTGACAGTTTTTAATTGATTGAGTTTTTGTTTTAATAAATTTCGTGCTCTTGATAAGTTTGATTTTGAAGTTCCAACCGAAATGGTCAGCATTTCTGCAATTTCTTGGTGCGAATATTCTTCAAAAACGTAGAGGTTAAAAACTTGCCTATATTGTGGTGGAAGATTATGAACGGCTTCTAACAACTGTTGATAATCAAAATCTTCTTCAACTTCGTCGTCATCTTCTTGTGTTATAATGAGATTTTCGAAATCTTCAAAAGGTAAATTATTCTTCTTTTTTAGTTTTTCTAAATTAAGATTTACCATTATCCGTTTCATCCAACCTTCAAAAGATCCTTCGAACTTGAATTGATTTATTTTATTGAAGATATGAATAAAACCCTCTTGAAAAATATCTTGCGCATCTTCGTGATTTTCGGCATAACGAAGACAGATCGAGAACAAAACAGACGAAAACTCAATATAAATTTCTTCTTGAGCTTTTCTATTTTGTTCTTGACATTGCTTGATTAAAATTTCAAGAGAGTCACTATTCAAAACTTATTGGACTTTATTTTTCTTTGATATTTAACACAATTGAGTCATAAATTGGTTCAGTTGAATTTGGTTTATTTCCCGTCCAAAATCTTAATGTGTACTCACCAGCTTCTTTAGGTGTAAACTTCAAAGTTTTTGTTTCGTACGAAGTATCTTGCGTGCAGTTTCCATTACTTTGACTTGCATAAACACCAATGTTGTGTTTAAAAGTTGTACTTCCTTGTAAAGAGCTAAATTGAATAAAATTTTGACAAGAATTTGTTTTTTCGTACGTTACTCGAATATTTGTAGTTTTTCCTACTGGCTGAATAGAGTCTTCATGAACATTAATTGCCGTTGTTGCTAAAAAACCATAATTCATATAATCTGAGTCATCATTATTTAAACAACTAAATGTTGATAAACCTAAAATACCTACCAAAGCAAACATGCTTAATCTTTTCATTAATTTCATTGTATGAGTTTTAATCGTTATAAAAATAAGATATAGATTTTAGAAAAGGTTGCGTGAAAGAATAAGAAATTAACATATAGAATAAGAAATCCCCTTGAAAATCAAGAGGATTACCTTTGTTAGAATAGGTGTAAACTTTAATTAAGTCAATCCTGAAACATTTTAATAATTAGATCTGAATGACATCTATAGCTTACAAGATTAAAAAAACAATAAAAGGTTGCGTCAAACTTTTACTTTTTTTTAAATTATTTTTTTAAGTCCTCAATAATTAGTGAAGCGGTTCTTTCTGAAGCACCAATTCCACCAAGTTTATGATACAATTCTTCATAGCTTTTCATGATTTTTTCTCGTTTAGGAGAATTTAAAATTAAATCTAATTCTCGTTTGATATTTTCGTAAGTTAAATCATATTGAATCAACTCTTTCACCACTTCTTCATCCATAATCAAGTTCACCAACGAAATAAAACGAATGTTTTTTACAACACGTTTTCCGATTTCGTACGAAATTGCATTTCCTTTGTAGCAAACAACTTCTGGAACTTTCAGTAAAGCAGTTTCTAAAGTTGCTGTTCCTGATGTAACCAAAGCTGCATGAGAAACGCGCAATAAATCGTAGGTTTTATTCTCTACAATTTTCAAATCATTTCCTGCAATTTTTTTATAATTTTCGATTGGTTGAGATGGAGCACCCGCCACAACAAATTGATAATCGGGAAAATCTTTTTCCACTGAAAGCATCAAAGGTAATTTGACTTTAATTTCTTGTGTTCGACTTCCAGGAAGTAAAGCAATAATTGGTCTTTCGTCTAAATTATTGTCTTTTCTAAATTGTTGTTCATCAATTGACGGAAGATTATTCAACGAGTCTAATAATGGATTTCCAACAAAATCTACTTTGTAATTGTAACGTTGATAAAATTCTTCTTCGAACGGAAGAATCACAAACATTTTGTCGACAACTTTTTTGATTTTATGAACTCGACCAGTTTTCCAAGCCCAAATTTGTGGCGAAATATAATAATAAACTTTAATTCCAAGACTTTTTACAAATTCAGCAATTCTGAGATTAAAACCAGGATAATCAACTAAAATAACTGCATCTGGCTGATAAGTTTCGATGTCTTTTTTAGCAACCGAAATATTTCCTAAAATCGTTCTTAAATTCATTACAACTTCAGCAAAACCCATAAACGCCAAATCTCTGTAATGTTTGACTAAAGTTCCGCCTTGCATTTGCATCAAATCTCCTCCCCAAAATCTGAATTCAGCTTGTGGATCTTTTAATTTTAATTTTTTCATTAAGTTCGATGCGTGCAAATCGCCCGAAGCTTCACCTGCAATGATATAGTATTTCAATGGAAATCATTTTTCTTCTTACAAAGATAGGAGAAATCTATAAGTGGAGTAGATTTCAATGTTTTTTATTGCGTAAATTTACTCTTTCAAACAAAGAAAAATGTCAGACGAAATTATAAATAAAGTTGCCAATAGTAGTTTAGTAACAATTGATTTACAGGATTATTACCCTGATGGAGATCGTGTTGTTTTTGACTTGAAAGATTGGTTATATGAAGAATTGATTCTTAGAGAAAAGGATTTTAGAGAAAATCTGAAAAATCATGATTGGACACAATATCAAGATAAATATGTAGCGTTAACGTGTACTGCGGATGCGATTGTTCCGTCTTGGGCTTATTTGTTGGTCGCAACCTATTTGTCGCCAATTGCGAAACGAATTGTACATGGAAGTTTACAAGATTTGGATACGATTTTGTACACAGAAATTGTAGATCATTTGCCTTATGAAGATTATGTTGATGGAAAAATAATTGTGAAAGGTTGCTCTCACAAACCTGTACCAGAATCAGCTTATATTCAGTTGATTGAACGTTTACAACCAATTGTAAGTTCGTTAATGTTTGGTGAAGCGTGTAGCACTGTTCCGCTTTATAAAAAGAATAAATAAAAAAATCCGCTCAACGAGCGGATTTTTTTACACATGAATAAAATCGTAATATACTTATTGATTAGTTCTGAAAACTAATTTATTATCTCCAGGTTTTTCTTCGAAATAATCGATTAAAACCGCATCATTATCATTTATTGTTCCTTTTAAAATTTCTTTTGAAAGTTCATTTAATACATCTTGTTGAATAACTCGTTTCAATGGTCGTGCTCCGAATTGTGGATCGTAGCCTTTTCTTGCTAAATAATCGACAGCTTCTGGCGTAATATCTAATGTAATATCACGTTGTGCTAATTTCTTAGCAACTCCGCTTAAATAGATATTCACGATTCCAGAAATTTGATTTTCACTCAATGGACGGAACAAAATAATTTCATCAATACGATTCAAAAATTCTGGTCTAAAGTTTTGTTTCAATTCCTCAAAAACGACATCTTTTGTTTCATCATAAACTTGCGCCACATTATTTTCGTCAATATTCGAGAATTTATCCAAAATCGTATGAGAACCAAAATTCGATGTCATAATGATAATCGTATTTTTAAAGTTAACCACACGACCTTTGTTGTCTGTCAAACGTCCGTCATCCAAAACTTGTAACAAAATATTGAAAACATCTGGATGCGCTTTCTCAATTTCGTCCAACAAAATAACTGAATAAGGACGACGACGAACTGCTTCTGTTAACTGACCACCTTCGTCGTAACCAACGTAACCCGGAGGTGCCCCAACCAAGCGAGAAACTGCATGTCGCTCCTGATATTCGGACATGTCGATACGAGTCATTGCATTTTCATCATCGAATAAAAATTCAGCCAAAGCTTTTGCTAACTCAGTTTTCCCAACACCAGTCGAACCTAAGAATAAGAACGAACCAATTGGTTTTCCTTCGTCACTAAGACCTGCGCGAGAACGACGAATTGCATCAGAAACAGCCGTAATTGCTTCTTCTTGTCCAAGTACACGTTTGTGTAATTCGCTTTCTAAATTCAATAATTTTTCGCGGTCAGATTGCATCATTTTCTGAGCTGGAACTCCAGTCCATTTTGATACAACTTCTGCAATATCATCTGCATCAACAAACTCTTTTACTAGTTTGTTTTGTTTATTCTGTTCAAGATTATGCTCAGCTTCTTCTAAATTATTTTTTGCATTAACTAAGTCTTCAAATTCTAATTTGGAAGCTTTTGCATAATCATAATCACGTTTTGCACGCTCAATTTCGAATTTGATATTTTCGATAGATTTTCTCAAATCTTGAACTTCATCGGCACGATTTCTTTCCGCTTCCCATTTCGAATTCAATTGATTTCTTTCATCTTGAAGATTAGATAATTCTTCTTTCAAAAGATTCAATTTTTTCTCATCATTTTCACGTTTTATCGCTTCAATTTCGATTTCTAATTGAATAATTCTACGATCTAATTTATCTAAATCTTCTGGTTTAGAATTCATTTCCATTCTCAACTTAGAAGCCGCTTCGTCCATCAAATCGATGGCCTTATCTGGTAAAAAACGATCTGTAATATAACGTGTTGATAATTTTACAGCCGCAATAATTGCTTCGTCTTTAATACCAATTTTATGGTGTTGCTCGTATTTGTCTTTGATTCCACGCAAAATAGAAATTGCAGATTCTTCATCTGGTTCTTCAACCATTACTTTCTGGAAACGACGCTCTAAAGCTTTATCTTTTTCGAAATATTTTTGATATTCATTCAAAGTTGTAGCACCAATCGAACGTAATTCGCCACGAGCCAAAGCAGGTTTTAGGATATTTGCTGCATCCATTGCACCTTCACCACCACCACCAGCACCAACAAGTGTGTGAATCTCATCAATGAACAAAATAATTTCTCCATTAGAAGCAGTTACCTCTTTTACAACGGCTTTCAAACGCTCTTCGAACTCACCTTTGTATTTTGCACCCGCAACCAAAGCTCCCATATCCAATGAAAAAATTTGTTTATTCAAAAGATTTTCAGGAACATCTCCATTGATGATACGATGTGCTAAACCTTCTGCTATAGCGGTTTTACCAACACCTGGTTCACCAATAAGGATTGGATTATTTTTTGTACGACGTGATAGAATTTGTAAAACACGACGAATTTCTTCGTCACGTCCAATTACAGGATCTAATTTTCCTTCTTTTGCTAAATCTGTTAAATTTTTAGCGTATTTATTTAATGAATTATATGTTCCTTCTGCGTTTTCAGAAGTTACTTTTTCTCCGTTTCTCAATTCTGTTACTAATTTTTTTGTGTTGTCGAATGTAACACCTCTATTTTTTAATAACTGACTTACAGGTGATACATTCTTGATTATACCTAATAATAAATGCTCTAATGTGATAAAATCATCGTTCATCTCTTTTGCAATTTCTTGTGCAGATTGCAAAATTTGGTTAGATGAATTGGAAAGATGATTTCCTTGTTGACCTTCAATTTTTGGATATTTATTGATTTCTAAATCCAGCTCTGGTTTCAACATATCCATTTTTACACCTTGTTTTTCTAAGATTAATGATAATACGTTTTCATCAACATCTATCATTCCGCCTAAAATATGAGCTGGTTCTATTGCTTGATTTTTTTTAGCAACTGCAATTTGCTGAGCTGCTTGAATCGCCTCACGACCCTTTATTGTAAATTGATTAAAATCCATTGGTTTTTAGTTTTTTATATTGGTTTTGTTTGTTGTATTTCATCAAAAAAAATACCAAAGTAGAAATAAAACCTAAAAACTGACTTTTTGACTATATTGAATAAAAAAAGGAGACATTTTGACAACATCTCCTCTCGTTTAAAAATTTTTATAGTATTTAAAATAAACCTTCTACTGATAAATAGCGTTCGCCAGTATCGTAGTTGACAGTTAATATTTTTGCTTCTTTGTCTACTTCATTCAATGTTTTTGCAACTGCAGCCAGCGAAGCTCCTGTCGAAATTCCAACAAATAAACCTTCTACTTTAGCCACTTTTTTTGCAAATTCATATGCTTCTTCTTTTGTAATTTGAATAGAAGAATCAACAATTGAAGTATCTAAATTAGTTGGAATAAAGCCTGCTCCAATTCCTTGAATCGCGTGTGGACCAGGATTTCCTCCTGAAATGACAGGAGAATCGGTTGGTTCTACAGCGATAACTTTTGTTGAAGAATTAATTTCTTTCAATGCTTTTCCAATTCCAGAAAGATGTCCACCTGTTCCAACTCCTGTGATTAAATAATCTACTCCTTGTGGAAAATCAGAAAGAATTTCTTTTGCAGTTGTATTATAATGAACTGTCGGATTCGAACTATTCTCAAATTGTTGCGGAACCCAAGCGCCTTCTATTTTTTCGGCTAATTCTTGTGCTTTTGCAATAGCGCCTTTCATTCCTAATTCTTTTGGCGTTAAAACAAATTCAGCACCATAAGCTTCCATAATTTTTCGACGCTCAATTGACATTGATTCTGGCATTGTGATAATCATTTTGTAACCTTTTACAGCTGCAACAAATGATAAGCCAATTCCTGTATTACCCGAAGTAGGTTCTATAATTGTTCCTCCAGGTTTTAAAATTCCAGCTTTTTCCGCATCTTCAATCATTGCTAAAGCAATACGATCTTTAATTGATCCACCTGGATTTTGTTTTTCTACTTTAATATAAACATTATGGTTAGGAAATAATTTATTCAGTTTAATAATTGGTGTATTTCCTATAGTTTCTAATACGTTATTGTAAATCATTGTTGTAAGGTTTTAGATGATATAATTGATATGTTGTTCTTTTTTTTGTTTTTTTATTTGCGGTTTATTCTCTTGATAGACAACAGAATCTTCTTCTATACTTTCTGTAATCCAAACATTTCCACCGATTACAGAATTTTTTCCAATTACAGTTGTTCCTCCCAAAATAGTTGCCCCAGCATAAATCGTGACATTGTTTTCTATTGTTGGATGACGTTTTTTATCAGCCAAATTTTTCGAAACATAAAACGCTCCTAATGTTACGCCTTGGTAAATTTTTACATGATCACCAATCAATGTTGTTTCTCCAATCACAATTCCTGTACCATGATCGATATAAAAATTTTTACCAATTGTAGCACCAGGATGAATATCAATTCCAGTTTTAGAATGTGCATATTCAGAGAAAAAACGTGGAAGAATTGGCGTATTTAATTTATAGAGAATATGTGCTAAACGATGAATTGCAATCGCGAAAAAACCAGGATAAGCTAAAATGATTTCAATTTCTGATTTAGATGCAGGATCATTTGCATAAAAAACAAAAATCAGTTCTTCTAATTCTTGTCTAAGTTGTTTGAATTGTTCAAAAAAGTATAAACTAATTTGATTCGACTTCTCCTCAGGAACAATTTTTAACAAGATAGAATTGAATTGATTGAGTAAATCTTCTTTCTTATACAAAGGATTTGGTTGTTGAAAAATCTCATCATAAATAATGGATTCTATCAACGGTTCTACTTCTTGTTTTCTAAATGGTAAACTGTATTTCGTAAGCTGATTCATTCTTCAATCTATAAACTCTATAAAAATAGTAGACAAATGTATTCATTTTTTTATTCTTGAAGAAGAAATTGTCGAAAAAATGACAAAAACCATAAAAATGCTTTCTCTTTTATTATTGCTATGTAAGCATAATAATACACTGTCTTGACTTTTATGAATAAAATATATGTTTATTTATTTAAAATTATTTATCAAATTAAATGACTGATAATTAATATTATAAAAGAGTTTATGTATTTAAAAAAGATTATTTTAATAAAAAATAAAGCATAGTGTTTTATTTACACTAAAAAATAGTTATTTTAGTGAAATAAATTTTAAAGGATAAAAATATGAAAAAATCAATTTTATTCGGATTATTCTTTATGTTGACATCTTTAATGTACGCGCAATCACCAATTGGAACTTGGAAAACAATTGATGATGAAACAAAACAGGCGAAGTCTTACGTAGAGATTTTCGAGAAAGATGGAAAACTTTATGGTAAAGTCACTAAGATTTTAACAAAAGGAAAAGAAGATGCAAAATGTACAGATTGTTCAGGCGCATTAAAAAATAAACCAATTTTAGGAATGCAAATTCTTTCTGGTCTTAAAAAAGATGGAAAGGAATGGAATGGTGGAAAAATCATTGATCCTAATAGTGGAAAGGAATACAAAGCAAAAATGTCTCTTAACGGAAATGATAAATTAGACGTAAGAGGTTTTATCGGGATTTCTCTTGTAGGAAGAACGCAAACTTGGCAACGAGTTAAATAAAAATCAAAACAAAAACGAAAAGGTTACTCTGAGTAATCAAACCCACAAAATTTTACTCTATAATGACTATTTCTAAAAGAATAGTCATTATTTTTTTTACGTAAATTTGTAGCTTCAAAACTAAGGTTTTGATTTTCTAAAATACATCAATGAGTTTAACTAAAAGAGCGTTCTCATACGCAAAACCATATAGAACTTCGTTTGTTACAGCGATTATATTCAATTTACTCTATGCACTTTTCAATGTAATTGCATTGGCTTTTATGATGCCAATTTTGAGTGTTTTGTTTGGTGAAAAAACAACTGGAGTTATCGCAAAACCTATTTATTCTGGTGATTTGGGTAATCTGAAACAATTTTTTTCAGATTATTCAGCTTATTATATGAATGAGCTTTCTCAAACTCAAGGACCAGTTTATGTGTTAGCGATTTCGTGTGTGATATTTATTATTGCATTTTTATTTCGAAATATTTTCAGTTTTCTTTCAGAAACTTGTTTGGTAGACTTACGTTCGGGTGTGACACGTGATTTACGTGTTGATATTCACAACAAAATTATTGATTTGCCAGTTGCTTATTTTACTGAAAAACGAAAAGGAGATATGATTAATCGTATTTCAAGTGATGTAAACGAAGTAGAATCTAACATCTTAAATTCAATAGTAGAGATTGTTCGTTCGCCAATTATGATTATTGTTTTCGTTGTGGTATTGTTTACAGTTAGTTATCAATTAACAATTTTCGCTATTTTAGTTTTTCCAATAATGGGAACAATTATTTCGTTGATTGGAAAAAGTCTGAAAAAAGCTGCAGCTCATGCACAAGACGAATTATCTAACATTATTACTTATGTAGACGAAACACTTTCTTCGCTTAAGATTATCAAAATTTTTAATGCTGAAGATCAAGTAAAAGGTCGTTTTGATGAATCAATTAATCGTTATCGAAAATATCTTCAAAAAGTAATGAAAAAACGTGCTTTGGCCTCACCAACAAGTGAATTTTTAGGTGCTGTTACAATTGGATTAATTGTATTTTTTGGAGGAAAATTATCGTTAGAAGGAAATGGTTTAACCGGTTCACAATTCATCTTTTATATCGCAACATTTTATACATTATTAGATCCGATTAAACGTTTTTCGAAAGCATTATCAGATGTACAAAAAGGAGAAGTTTCTGCACAACGTATTTTTGAAGTTTTAGATGCTGATGTTTCGATAAAAGATGTTCCAGATGCTAAAGGAATTGATGTGTTTGAAGATAAAATTGAGTTTAGAAATGTCACATTTGCTTATGGAAAACATAATGTGATCGAGAATTTTAATTTAACAATTAATAAAGGAGAAACCGTTGCTTTAGTTGGGCAATCTGGTTCTGGAAAATCGACTTTGGCTAATTTAATTACTCGTTTTTGGGATGTGAAATCAGGTCAAATTTTGATTGATGGAATTGATATCAAACATATAAAATTAAATGATTATCGCTTGTTATTTGGTTTGGTTACACAAGATTCTATTTTGTTTAATGATACAATTTTTAATAATATTTCATTAGGTGATAAATCTCCAAATTTGGAAAAAGTAGAATATGCTGCGCAAATTGCAAATGCGGAAGAGTTTATTGTAAAAATGCCAGAAAAGTATCAAGAGTCAGTAGGAGAGGGAGGTAGCAAGCTTTCTGGAGGACAAAAACAACGTTTAAGTATTGCGCGTGCGGTTTATAAAAATCCACCGATTATGGTTTTGGATGAAGCGACTTCTGCTTTGGATACGAAATCTGAAAAATTGGTACAAGTTGCCTTGAATAATATGATGCAAAATCGTACTTCTTTGGTTATTGCGCACCGTTTATCAACAATTCAGAATGCGGATAAAATTGTTGTAATGGAAGCAGGTAAAATTATTGAACAAGGAAATCATCATTCACTTATCGAGAAAAAAGGCGTTTATGCCAATTTGGTAAATATGCAGAATTTTGACTAAAACTTACTTTATATAACAAAAAAATCCGCTTATTAAGTGGATTTTTTAGTTATATTTTAAATCGATTTAATTTCAAAACCTAATTGTTTCCAGTCTTCCCAAAATGTTGGATAAGATTTTTCTACGACCATTTCATTCTCAATTCGAATTGGGTAAATTTGAGCCAAAGGCACCATACACATTGCCATTCTGTGGTCGTTATATGTTGCTAAAGTAGGCGTTTTTTCAAAAATATTATAACCTTCTATCGTTAATGAATCGTTTGTAATTGTTATAATTGCTCCAAATTTTTCCAACTCATTTTTGAGTGCGACTAAACGGTCTGTTTCCTTGATTTTTAATGTTTCTAAACCAGTTAAATGACATTTTGTTTTCAATCCCACACAAGTTGCAGCAATCGTCTGTGCAATATCTGGAGTATTGATTAAATTTAATTCGATGATAGATTTTGGTATGAAATTATCTTCATTTTTCAATGTTAAAACTCCATTTTCAAAAGTTGAAATTACACCAAAATTTTCTGCATAAATATGTTGCAAAGCTGAATCTCCTTGTAAAGAATCTTCGAAATAAGTTGAGATTTTAATTTCAGAATTCTGCGATAAAGCAATCAAACTATAATAATATGAAGCTGAACTCCAATCAGATTCTACTTGTAAAGTTTGAGCTTTGATGTTTTCAGTAAAAGGAATTTTGATTGTATTTCCTTCGAAAATTGCATTAATTCCAACTTTATTCAATAATTGAATTGTCATTTGAATATAAGGAATAGAAATAATTTTTCCATCCAAATTAATCGTTAACCCATTTTCTAATTTCGTTCCAATCAAACATAAAGCAGAGATATATTGAGAACTAATGTTAGAAGGGATTGTAATAGAATCTTTCGTTATTTTTTTTCCAACAATCGATAAAGGTGGATAACCTTCGTTTTCTTGATACGAAATTTCTGCACCCAACTCATTCAAGGCATCAACCAAAACTTTTATTGGACGTTGTTTCATTCTTTCAGAACCTGTCAACGTTATTTTTCGTCCATCTTGAATAGAAAAATAAGCCGTTAAAAATCGCATGGCAGTTCCCGCGTGGTGAATATCAACTAAATCAGTTTTGTTCGCTAACGCTTTTTGCATTAATTGAGAATCTTCTGAATTTGAAACATTTTCTAATGTCAAAACATTCTCAAATAATTGACTTAATAGCAACAAACGATTGCTTTCGCTTTTAGAACCTGTGATGGCTAATTGATTGTTTATAGGAGATTTTAGAGCAGAAATTTCAATCATATTTATTTTAATTTATCATTATTTTGATGACGATCGTGGTCACGTTTTGTTTTATAATCTAATTTTTTGTAAAAAGCTGATTCTAAATCAACACCTGTTTGATTTGCCAAACAAAGCGCTACAAAAATAACATCTGCCAATTCTTCGCCAAGATCTTTGTTTTTATCAGATTCTTTCTCCGATTGTTCACCGTAACGACGCGCAATAATACGTGCAACTTCTCCTACCTCTTCAGTTAATTGTGCCATATTTGTTAATTCGTTAAAATAACGAACACCATGTTCTTTTATCCAATTATCAACGTCTGTTTGTGCTTGTTTAAGGCTCATCTTATTTTAAATTTTAAAAGTTAAAGGTACAAAAATAAAAAGCCAACTCGTATTTGGAGTTGGCTTTATTCGATGTTTAGAATATTTTTTTATTGTTTTACCAAAATCACTTGCTGACTTTCTGCATTAATGATATTTGTTAAAAATTCTTTCAATGGTTTATAGTATTGTGCAGGTAAAATACTGTATGGAATAACTTTTTGGGCTTGAGCGATAATAAAACCATCTTTTTCAATTACTTTATATGCATATCCACCAGCTTGATCAGGCATTGTAAATTGCTTTTCAGTTGGTAAAGATTCGACTTTGTAACCTTCTGGAATTTTAATTTTAATTGTATTTGTATTCGTAGTTGGTGCACCAAACTCAATATTGTAATTACGTTGATCTAGATTTAAATTATGTTTTGTATTCGCAACAAATAAAAATGGATTGAATAATATTTTATTTCCAGCCACATCTACTTTTACATCATCAAATTTGAATTGATGACGAATTACATTTTGTTTGTTATCTTGTGTTTTAAATTCTGAAATTTCAAAATTGTAATCTTCTACAAATTCTTTTTCAAACGCTTTTGGATCATCTGCGATTTCACTTTTATCAAACATATAAAAATAATTATCACGAACATTAGAAAATAAACCTTTCAAATTTCCATCAGCTTTTAAATCTGCCGTAATTGATATTTTATCATTGGTCATAACCGAATTACGAAGAGGAACTTCTTTTATTCCTTTTTCATTTACCATAAATCCACGATCGTTAATTGCTCGAATTGGTAATAAATTAATTTGAGCATTTTTATCAGTTGCATCCATTAAATAAAATTCATTATCTATTGTTGCTCCAACAATTACATAATTCAATTTGCTACGTGAAGGAAACGAATAATTGATTAAACCATTTTGCAACGTACTCAAAACAATTGGATTTGCGTCTAATCCAGCTTTACGCAACATAGCTGTTAACATAAGATTGATATCCGCTGAATTTCCAGATTTTTCGTTAAATGCTTTTCGAATTCCTTTATCTGTATATTGACCTAAATAATCATTCCAAGCCATGTTGTTTTTTACATAATTGTAAATTGCTTGAGCTTTTTCAATATTTGTAGATTTTCCAACAATTGTAGCGTTTACTGTTTCATCTAAAAAGTTATTTCCATTTAATTGTCGACCAAATTCTTCGTGATCCATCAAATCTTTTCCAATACGTTCCCAAGTTGTAGAAAAATTTTCTGAGGTTCTTCCGGGAACCACAAAAGAAGCTAACTCAAACTGAATACTTGCTAACATATTTCTCGGATTAAGCACATAAGCTTCGCGAGAATAAGAAGGTAAATTAACTAATGAATAAGTTTGTGTATCAATCTTTAATTTATGATTACTTGATGTCGCGCCTTGATTTCCCATATCTCCACCAAAAGATGTAACACCTCTGTTTCCAAAAGAAGTAGTTGAAAAAGTATCTTCTTTGGAATTTTTTGTTAATTTAGGAGCAAATTCACCTCTTAAATCTTGTTGATAATTAAAATATTCTTGATTTTGCATCGTGAAATTACTCGTAACTACAGGAATCGATTGTTGAAAATACCACGTATCAGTATTTCCATAGAAAGGGGAAATAATTTCGTATGTATATTCTAAGATTGATCCATTTTTTACATTTGGAAATGTAAACGTTTGTTTATCCATAAAACGATGGACTTTATCTAAGAAAATATCTTTTTTCTCAACTTTTTGTTCAATAATTTTTCCATTTTCAAGGTTATAGGTAACCGCTTTTAAAGTAATCAATTTATCTTGATCTGATCCTGAGCTTTTGTAAAGAGGAATTTCTATTTTTAAAACATCATCAGGTGTTTTATCCTTATCAAAAACAATTACTCTATAAAAAACTTTCTTTGTTTGCTCAACACCGCCTTGATTGGTATTAAAACTAACTTTATAATTTCCGTCAGCATATAAAACTTCTGCAGGAGCGTCAGCTTGAATTGTACTTTTTGTTTTCTCGAAATCTTGTTTAGATAGTTTTCCAAATTTTACATCTTGAGCAAAACTCGAAACGGTTGCAACTGTCGCAACAATCGTAAATATTGTTTTCATATTAGTGTTATAATTTTTCTAAAAGTAGTTTTGTGTTATCGTAACCCGAAATTTGTCTTCTAAATTCTACATATTCGTTGTATTTTTCTTTTGAGAAAGTTCCTGAAAATTGTTTGTAAATACGTTTTATTTCGAATGCATTATTTTCTTTTGGATTGATTTCTAATTGATATTCACCAAAAGCTGATTTCACAATTATAGCATCAAATTTTTGTGGTAATTTATAACCAGAAGGAAGTGTCAATGTATACGAAACTTCGTCAACATATCCTGTCTCGATGTTGAAATCAAACTTTCTATCTTTCATTTTTTTGACAGAAGTCTCTTCTTTATTCACTGGAATAATATTCAGAATGATGTTATTTCCTTGAATTTTAGCATAATTTGGTGCTGAAAACTCGAAATTTGAAGTGAAAACAGCATTTTTCCAATCATTATTAAATTCTTTCTTTTTGAATGATATTCCTTGTAAGTAAGAAAATCGATTTTTTAAACGAACATCAAGTTCTTTCTCGCTTAATTGATTAAATCTTGCAAAATTCTCATAAATCAAACCTTTGGAAGTTTCAGAAAAATCAAAATTTAATGTCCCATCTGCTAAAAGTGTTGCATTTCCATTCACGAATAATTGATTATCTTCTGTTTTGAATTGTTGTGAAGGAATAATTTTTCCGCCTTTTTCATCAACAATTAATACTTTTCTATTTCCTGCAAAATCACCTAAATAATTATAAGGAGCTGTTTGACTTGTTGCTTCTAACCAAATATCTTTTCCATTTAGAGGTATATAAACAATCATGTGATTTCCTTGTTGATACATCATTTGCTCATCAATATCAATTGGATTTCCAGCAAATAATATGGTGTGATACGATTTGATATTCACTGCATCTAACATTCCAATCATATAATTAGATAAGGCTTTGCAATCGCCATAACTTTTGCTCTCAACATAAGAATTCGGAAAAGGCGAAAGTCCTCCAATTCCCAGTTGTACACCAATATATCGAACTTTATTTTGCAAATGTTTGTACAAAATCTGAACTTTTTCTTCATCCGACTTTGCTTCTTTTACCATATTTTGAAAAACAGATTTTTGAGCTGGAGTAAAATCTAATTTTGTACGAATTAAATTATCAAAAGTCCATTTTCCGTAATCATTCCAATTGTCAAAATTTCCTTTAACACCATCGATATTGATTTGATTTGAAGCTAAAATAGCGCGAGGAAATATTTTTTGACTTCCAACCATTTGATCTTCTTCATTAAATGCCAAAACATTGTTTAATGAATAGCTCAAATTATTGTTATTTCCTGTTTTTGCAATGTCAAAACCTTTAAAATTATCTTCTTTCAATCGAATGGTTGAAGATGTTTTATTGACAAATTGATAAGACGATTTTTCGATTGATAAATTTGCTGCTCGTATAGGTGACCAACGCGGAATCCAAAGTGTATTTTTGTTCGTTGTAACAATTTTATAATTTATCGTGTAAGGATAATTTGTTGGAGTATAATTTAAATATTTGATGCGATCATCCGTGTACATTTGTCCACCTGTTACATAACTTTGGTCACCAAAATCTTTGGTCTTGAATTTTTTAATTTCTTTTCCATTTGCATCATACAAAGTTGCCTCGAATAAGTCAATTTTCGTATTTGCATCATAATTCGCTTGCGCACCAACATAATTATCGCCTGCTTTAGTCAAAACTGTTACGACAACGTCTTCCGTATATTTTAGTTCATCAACTTTGAGAAGTTCTATTTTTTCTTCGTTTTTGCGCACAACAGCATAAGCATCTTTTATCAAATCGTCTGGAATCTGATCAACTGCATAGTTTTGCGCAAAAGAAAATGAACTAATCAAAAAAGTTAAAAAAAGTAGAGTTTGTTTCATTCAATATCTATTAATCAAGTTATTCTTTATTTTTTGAATCGATAAAAATGGTTACAGGACCATCATTCAACAATTCGACTTTCATATCTGCACCAAAAATTCCTCTTTGTACAGGTTTGAAATTTGATTCTAAAACGTTCAAAAATGTTTCATATTGTTCGTTTGCAACAGCTGGTTTTGACGCTTTGATATATGACGGACGATTTCCTTTTTTCGTAGAGGCATGTAACGTAAATTGAGAAACAACCAAAATATCTCCATTTGTTTGTTGCACATCTAAATTCATCACATCATTTTCATCATTGAAAATTCGAAGTTGAATTATTTTTTTCGAAATCCATTCAAAATCTTCCTTCGTATCATCAGGTTCAAAGCCAACCAAGGTCAAAATTCCACTTTCTATTTTTCCAGTTATTTTTCCATCCACCATTACAGAAGCATGTTGCACACGCTGTAAAATCACTCGCATAAATATTGTTTTAATCGGTATTAAATTGATTGAAATTTAAGAAATTATTAACAAATAAAAAAGCGTTACAACTCATCTTTTAAATGTGTTATAACGCTTGTTGTAATTTAAGTTTAGAAAGCAATCGTTATAGGTTTAAGTTAGTTGGTTAAAATAGATTTCCTCATCTGCAATTATCATATAATCTAGCTCATAGAGCTTCGATATTTGTTTTGCATTAATTATTTCTTGTTCTATATTTTTTAGTTTATTTTCTTTGTTTTTAGAATTATCGAATTCAACAGTCCACAATTTATTTGGATTTAATGGTTTCCAATTTAAATCTTCTAAATGCAATAAAAATCTTTCTTTTTGTTCCTTTGTACATTCCACAAAATCTAAAGCGATTTGTACCGATAAATTGCTCATTCAATTAATTTTAACAAAAATAAAACTTGAAGTTGAATTATTTTTACGTGAAACCGTAATTTGAGAAAATAAAAAAGCCATTTCGAAAGAAATGGCTTTTAATTATTTTTCGGTATAAATATCTTCTTCTAAAAAAGTGATATAATTTTCGTAGCGAGAAACTGCTATTTCACCATTTTCTACTGCATCTCGAACGGCACATTTTGGCTCGTTAACATGTATACAATTATCAAATTTACAATTATGTTTTAAATCTAAAATTTCAGGAAAATAACCTTGTAATTCGGTTTTGTCGATATGAACCAAACCAAATTCTTTAATTCCAGGCGTATCGATAATAAAACCTCCAAAAGGCCATTCGTACATCTGTGCAAAAGTTGTGGTATGTTGTCCTTTGCTATTAAAATCAGAAACTTCGTGCGTTTTTAGGTTCAAATCAGGGTTTAAAGTATTCAACAACGTTGATTTTCCAACACCAGAATGTCCCGAAACCAAACTTACTTTATCTTTCATTCGATTTTTTACAAGATCTAAATTTAGACCAGTTTCAGCAGAAATATCAAGACTTTCGTAACCGATAGAATTGTAAATTGATTTATAAATTTCTAACTCAACCATTTCATCTTCCGTGTACGAATCCATCTTGTTGAATAAAATTACAACAGGAATATGATAAGCTTCGGCAGTAATCAAAAAACGGTCAATAAAACCAAACGAAGTTTTGGGATTAGAAAGCGTTACAACCAAAAAAGCAACATCAATGTTAGAGGCAATAATGTGCGTTTTTTTGGATAGATTAACAGATTTTCGAATGATGTAATTTCTGCGATCATGAATTTTTGTAATGACTGCAATATCATCTTTATCAATCTCAAACTCAACCTCATCTCCAACAGCAATTGGATTGGTATGTTTGATATTGGCTATTCTAAATTTTCCCCTAATTCTTGCCTGATAGGTTGCACCATCTTCGGTTAAAAGATGATACCAACTACCAGTAGATTTTATGACAATTCCTTTCAATATTGTTTAAATTTTTTCTTCTTTTTTTACCATAATTTGGTTTTGTTGCGCAACAGATTCTTGGTGAATTGCTTGCAATAATTTGTCAACAAAATCCTCAGATAAACCTAAAGAAACTCCTGCTTTTACAGAATTATCTTTGATTTGTTTCCAACGATCTGGCTGAAAAACTGCCACATTATGTTCTTTTTTCAATTCTCCGATAGAGTTTGCAACTTTCATACGTTGAGCAATTGCATCTAAAATAGAATTATCTAATTCATCAATTTGATGACGTAAATTCTGAATTCCAGTTTTGTAAATTGCATCTGGATCATCAGAAACACGAATTTCTAAATCTTTTAAGATTTCTAATAAACGAGCTGGTGTTACTTGTTGAGCTGCATCAGACCAAGCTTCATCAGGATTATTGTGCGTTTCGATCATCAATCCATTGTATTCAAAGTTGAAAGCTTGCTGTGCAACATCAAATAATCCTGTTCTGTTTCCGCAAATGTGTGATGGGTCACAAATAATTGGCACGTTTGGTAATTTGTTTTTGAAATCTAATGCAATTTGCCATTGTGGATTGTTACGGTATTTTGTCTTTTTGTACGTTGAAAAACCACGGTGAATAGCACCTAAGTTTTTGATTCCTTGACCTTCTAAACGCTCCAAAGCACCAATCCATAAATCTAAATCTGGATTTACAGGATTTTTAACCAAAACTGTTTTATCTGTATCACGTAAAGCTTCAGCAATTTCTTGTACTGTAAAAGGGTTTACCGTAGAACGAGCACCAATCCATAAAACGTCAACATCATATTCTAACGCTAATTTTGCGTGATTTGCATTGGCGATTTCAGTTGCGATTTTCATTCCGAATTCGTCTTTTACTTTTTTCAACCAGTTTAATCCGATTGCACCAACTCCTTCGAAACAGTTTGGTTTAGTACGAGGCTTCCAAATTCCCGCACGGAAAACTTGCACATAATCTTTGTCCAAATCTTCAGCGATTGTCATCATTTGTTTTTCACTTTCTGCACTACAAGGTCCAGCGATAATCATTGGTTTATCGTATTCTTTTATCCAGTTATTGTTTTCCATAACATTTACAAATTTAAGATTTAATATTTATTTTATTTGAGAGTAATTATTTCTATTTTCTTGTCAAACTTAATTTAGTTCAACTTTTATTTTTGATTTGATTCTGAAACAAGTTCAGAATGACTTTATTTATTTAATATTCGACGTATGTCGTTTGTGTTTTTTAAATATTGATGAATATCTTCGGCGTCTTTTTCTTCGATCATTTTTCTGATTTTCGAAATTTGTGTTTGATAAGCATCAATAGCATTGAGTAAATTTTCTCGATTCTGAATCAAAATTGGTGTCCACATATCAGGAGAACTTTTTGCTAAACGAACCGTAGATTCGAAACCAGATCCAGCCATGTCAAAAATTGCATCTTCATTCTTTTCTTCTTCCAAAACTGTTTGTCCTAAGGCGAAAGAAGTAATGTGCGAAAGATGAGAAACGTACGCAATGTGCGCATCATGCGCTTCCGAAGTCATTGTTTTAACATTCATCCAGAGCGATTGATAAATTTTTCTTACTTTTTTTACTGCTTCTTTTTCGCTTTCTTCAACATCACACAAAATCGCAACTTTGTTTAAAAACAACTCAGGAAAAGCAGCTTTTGGTCCAGAATTTTCCGTTCCTGCGATTGGATGTGTGGCAACAAATTGTTTTCTTTTGGGATGATTTGCAACTTTTTTACAAATTCCAGCTTTTGTTGATCCCATATCCATTACAATTGTTTTATCATTAATTTGATCTAAAATCTCTGGTAAAACTTTTTGAATTGAATTAATTGGAACCGCAATCACTACTAAATCTGATTGAGAAAGTGCTTCATTCAAAGGAGCGATTTCATCCACAATTCCTAATTCTAAAGCTTGAATTTGATGTTCAATATTTTGATCAACACCGATTATTTTTTCGGCAACACCAACTTTTTTTAGTGCTAAAGCAAACGAACCTCCGATTAATCCTAAACCGATTACTGAAATTGTTTTCATGCTTCTAATCTTTTCTTTACTTCAATCAACTTCTCGACAGGTGCGCAAAGTGAAAATCTTATAAATCCTTCACCATTGCTTCCGAAAATACTTCCTGGAGTGATAAATACTTTTTTATTGTATAAAACTTCATCAATAAATTCTTTATCATCTTTTCCTTCTGGAAGCTTCGCCCAAATAAACATTCCTACTGCATTGGGATTATATTTTACATTTAAAATATCAGCGATTTCCCAAATGATTCTTCGTCTTTCTGCGTAAATTTTTGTTAATTCATCGTACCAAGAATTATCAACTAAAAGAGCTTTTGTCGCGGCTTTTTGTATCGCAAAATTCATTCCCGAATCCATATTTGATTTCACTTTTAGAATAGAATTGATAAAACTTTCTTTTCCAATCACCATTCCCACTCGCCAACCTGCAATATTAAAGGTTTTGCTTAATGAATTCAATTCAATGCAAACATCTTTAGCACCATCTATTTCTAAAATACTTGTCGGCTCATCATTCAAAATAAAACTATAAGGATTATCATTAATGATTAAAATATTGTGACGATTTGCAAACTCTACTAATTTTCTAAGAACATCTTTTGGAGCTTTGGCTCCTGTTGGCATATGTGGATAATTGAGCCACATAATTTTGGGTTTTTGTTCGGCTAGTTTTTCTAACCGATCAAAATCTGGAAGCCAATCATTTTCATTTTTCAAATCGTATAACAACGGTTCTGCTTGAACTAATTCTGTAACCGATGAATAGGTTGGATAACCAGGATTTGGAATTAAAACTTTATCACCTTCATTCAAAAAAGCCATCGAAATATGCATAATTCCTTCTTTAGATCCCATTAATGGTAAAATTTCAGTTGAAGGATTGGCGTCTACATCAAATTTGTTTTTGTAAAAACTTGCCATAGCTTCGCGCATTTCTGGAACTCCACGATAACTCTGATAGCCATTGATTCCGCTTTGTGAGCTTTTGATTAATTCCTCGATCACATCTGGATGAGGTTGTAAATCTGGACTTCCAATTCCTAATGAAATGATTGGAATATCGGTTTTCATGTTCGCTATTTCTTGTAATTTTTTCGAGAAATAGTATTCTTGAACACTTTGTAATCGTTGGGCTTCTGCTATCATTTTTTCCCCAGTTTATATTCGCCTAATATTTCTAAATCCGTTAATTTTCGTGCAATTTTTCCAAGCAATTCATAATATTGTTCTTTTTGCTCGAACGTAATATCAATGTGGAAAGAGTATTCCCAAGGTTTTTCAATAATCGGAACAGATTGTATTTTGTCCATATTTATTCCACATTCTGCAATTTGATTTAACACGTCAACCAAAGCACCAGACTGGTGTGGAACAGAAAAACGCATCGAAACTTTGTTGAAATCTTCGTAATCGTTATGCTCGCGTTGCAATACAAAAAAGCGAGTAAAATTATCTTGAAACGTCTGAATACTCGAAGCTAAAATGTCTAATTCATATACTTCTGCCGCTTTTCTCGACGCAATTGCTGCAACATCATTCAAATCTTGTTCTACAATATCTTTGGCTGTTAATGCGGTGTCGATATCATTTACAACTCGCCATGTTGGATGTTTTTCAAGGAACTTATCACATTGTAACAATGCCATTTGGTGCGAACGAACTTCTTTTACATCGTCTAAAGTTTTTCCTTTTTTGACCATCAATTGATGTTGGATTGATAAATAAATTTCTCCAACAACTTTCAGATTGTATTTCGTTAGCAACGCATAGTTTGGTAAAATTGCTCCAGCAATTGTGTTTTCAATTGCCATGATTGCTTTGTCAACTTTTCCCTTTGCAAGTGACTTTGCTAAAGTTTTGAATGTGTCGCATTCTACAATTTCGATGTCATTTCCTAAATAATTATTGGCAGCTTCGTGATGATATGAACCAATGTAACCTTGTATTGCAACTCTTTCTTTCATTTTTTTCCACAAAAAAAGTCCCACAAATTGCGGGACTTTATATTATCTTATTATGAATGTTAACAATCAATTTTGACAACGCAGTCCCTGCTCTCCTGGATAATATCCAAAAAAGTAAAAAAAGAATGCGTTAAAATAATTGAATGTTGCCATTTCGTTTTTCTAATTGTTCTACAAATCTAAAAAATAATTTATCAGTTATCAAAATCTTTTTTGCTAATTTTATCGAAAATTTTTCATCAAATGGGAATAATCATTACAGATTTAGTAAAAAAATACGGTGAACAGGTGGCTTTAGACAAAGTTTCGTTTTTTATAAATAATGGCGAAGTTGTTGGTTTACTTGGACCAAATGGAGCAGGAAAATCTACTTTGATGAAAAGTATTACCAATGCAATAAATGCAGATTCTGGTGAAATTTCTGTGAATGATTTTAATGTTTCGACGCAACCAATTGAATCGAAAAAATTGATTGGATTTTTGCAAGAAAATAATCCATTGTACATGGATATGTATGTAAGAGAGTATTTGGAATTTGTAACAAATATTAGAAATGTGCCTAAATCAAAAATTGATGAAGTCATTGAAAAAGTAGGTTTATCACCAGAAAAACATAAGAAAATTCATCAATTATCAAAAGGCTATAAACAACGTGTTGGATTGGCGCAAGCGATTATTTCGAGTCCAGAAATTTTGATTTTAGATGAGCCTACAAATGGTTTGGATCCAAATCAAATTATTGAAATTAGAGAAGTAATTAAAGAAATTGGAAAAGAAAAAACAGTCATTCTCTCTACTCATATTATGCAAGAAGTGGAAGCGCTTTGTTCACGTGTAATCCTCTTGAATAAAGGAAAAATTATTGCAGATCAGTCGATAGAAGAATTTAAAGGACAATATAAAAACTTGGAAGAAGCTTTTCATGTTTTAACACAATAGAAAAGGTACTATTTAAATAAAGAACTATTTTAGACCAAAATTTTATCTTTACAAAAATTAAAGGAGTTTTACTTTGTTAAAGAATCTTGTGTAGCCTCAGTTTTTACTGAGGTTATTTTATTATAATCTGTATCAAAAATTGTATAATTCCCATTAAATATATATTCAAACTAACAGTTTTTGCTGACTTGGCCTATCATTTTTGATGTATTTTTCTCATTTATTTTGGTATAAACTTCCTTCATTATTGGGTTAAATCTACAAGCTACCATAAATGGAAAATATATGGTATTACGGATATATCTGTTGCCTTTTTTTAGATATTTTTGTTTGCTCTTTTACTGATGTTCCTAATTCTCTTCTCATAAAATTATAATCTACAAAACTCGAAAATTGCTTTATTTTTTTAAACATTTAAAACACATCGTTTCAGTAAGCATCGTTCCGATAGTCATTAATCCAGTACCTTTAATGGTTAGTAGTTTTGAACTTTATTATTCAGATATTCATCCGATTTATAAGTTTTTCTATTCTTAATTTACAATGAGTAATTTGTTTATTTAATTAAGGAATTAGTTGTTTATTACTCTTTTAGAATAAGCTCCCGTAATTTCCTTAAGAAATACTAATTCAGCTTTCTTAATTATTGAGTATTCACCCATCTTAAAAACTTATTAAAACCCAGTTTATCATGAGAAAAGGTAACATTTTTAGAAAACTCGAATTCTCCTAATACTATAAATCCTTGACTTGCGTCATGGAAAATTGTTCCTTTGTCCTTTAATAGTAAAACCCGTTGTGCATTTTGAT
>NZ_DLOC01000005.1:0-5697 GCF_002478465.1 Empedobacter sp. UBA7494 | reverse complement strand
GTTATGCGTTATGCGTTATGCAAAAATAAAAAGTTTGGAGCAAAAAAAAGCCTCACAATAAGTGAAGCTTATAAAAGTTGGCGATCCGGACGGGACTCGAACCCGCGACCACTTGCGTGACAGGCAAGTATTCTAACCAACTGAACTACCGGATCAGTCTGTTTTTTTATTTATAATTTTCGATCGCACTAAAATAGAAAAAGAAATAGATGCGATCCGGACGGGACTCGAACCCGCGACCACTTGCGTGACAGGCAAGTATTCTAACCAACTGAACTACCGGATCAGAAAATTATAAATTGATATATTTTTTATGAATTTTTATAAAAAATTGCGATCCGGACGGGACTCGAACCCGCGACCACTTGCGTGACAGGCAAGTATTCTAACCAACTGAACTACCGGATCAGAAATTATAAAAAATATATTGTGTAAAAGAACGAACTTTTTGCGATCCGGACGGGACTCGAACCCGCGACCACTTGCGTGACAGGCAAGTATTCTAACCAACTGAACTACCGGATCAAAATCTGTATCGATTTCGGATTGCAAATATAGGCGGTTTTCTGATAAAACCTAAACTTTTTTCAAAAAAAATCTCGGAAATTTTGCATCCGAGATTCTTTTATTTCAAAATCAGCGATTTAATTTATTATAAAATCGCGTTTAATTTTTCTACTAATTGCTCTTTTGGAACAACTCCAACAACTTTGTCTACTACTTCTCCATCTTTGAAGAATAAAATTGTAGGAATGTTGCGGATTCCATATTTCGCAGCAACTTCTTGGTTTGTGTCTACATCAACTTTACCAATAACTGCTTTTCCTTGATATTCTGTAGCAAGCTCTTCCACAACTGGACCAACCATTCTACAAGGACCACACCAAACAGCCCAAAAATCAACCATTGCTGGTTTTCCTGACTCTATAATATCTGATGCAAATGATGCGTCTGTTACTTCTAATGCCATAATCTTATATTTTTTTATCTAATCTTAAGTTTACAAATCTACATAAAATTTTATTCTTGAAAAATTTCGTTCATATTATCTATCAATTATTGAATAGATGAAACGAATAATTAATTCAGTTTGAATGTAATTCCCTGCAATTCATCTAATTCTTTCAACAAATCTCGACAAATGTTAATTTTGATTTTACTTGCTGGTAAATCTAAATTATTCAAATAATCTTTTGGATCAATTAATTGAATTTTTAATAATTTATCTCCTTGATATTTGAACATAATATCTGATAATTTGCTAAATGTTTCTTCCGAAAATTCTGGAACTTCAATCTTCACCGTCATTTTTTCGGCTTGTTTTTCCACAATTTCATTCAACAACAAAATATTTGTGATGTTTTTATACACGCGTCCTTGCGTTACATTTCCTTCTTTGTCTTTGAATTCTTTTTTCGAGATATTCAATTTCAAATTCAAGAACATATTTTCCTGCATAAAGTGTCTATATTTCATATAATCACTCCCAAAAACCATGATATCCATCGAATCGGTGTAATCACTAAACGTAAAAATACCAAATTCGTTTCCATTTTTGGCAATTCTATGTTGGATATTTGACATCATTCCACAAATTGAAACTTCTTTGTTGACAAAATTATCTTCATTCGCATTGATATCAGAAATACTACAATTTGAAGCCATTTTCAACTCATGTTTGAAATCATCCAAAGGATGCGAAGAAATATAAATTCCAACAACTTCTTTCTCTTTGGACAAACGTTGTAACATATTCCATTTCTCACAATCTGGCAACATCGGAACCACATCTTCTACAACAGAATCTCCTCCAAAATCACCAAATAAAGAAGTTTGAGAAGAGTTTTTTTGCTCCTGATAATTTCCTCCATATTTGATTAATTTTTCCAGATTCGTCGTTGTATTATCGATAAAAAAATAACGTCCACGATGAAATTCGAACGAATCAAAACCTCCAGCCAAAACTAAATTTTCGATTGTTTTTTTGTTCACCGTTCTCAATTCGACACGTTTTACAAAATCGTAAATATCTTTGAACGGACCATTTGCTTCACGTTCAGAAATTATCGAGTTTACTGCGGCTTGCCCAACACCTTTTACAGCTCCCATTCCAAAACGAATCTCGTAATTTTCGTTTACATTAAATTTTGTAATGGATTCGTTGATATCTGGTCCAAGTACAGCTAATCCCATTCGCTTACACTCTTCCATAAAGAAGGTCACTTGCTTGATATCATTCATATTATTTGAAAGAACAGCCGCCATATATTCTGCTGGATAATGTGCTTTCAGATAAGCTGTTTGATACGCTACCCATGCATAACACGTCGAGTGCGATTTATTGAAGGCATAGGATGCAAAGGCTTCCCAGTCTGTCCAAACTTTTTCTAAAATCTTAGGATCATGCCCTTTTTCTGAAGCTTGCGCAACAAATTTTGGTTTCATTTTATCCAAGACAGCTTTTTGCTTTTTCCCCATTGCTTTACGCAAAACGTCGGCATCACCTTTCGAGAAACCTGCTAATTTTTGCGAAAGCAACATTACTTGCTCCTGATAAACCGTAATTCCGTAGGTTTCTGATAAATATTCTTCCATCGCATCCAAATCGTACTGAATTGGTTCTTCACCATTTTTACGGCGAACAAACGACGGAATATATTCGATAGGCCCAGGACGATAAAGGGCATTCATGGCAATTAAATCCGCGAAAACTGTCGGACGTAAATCCTTCATGTATTTTTGCATTCCGGGTGACTCGTATTGGAAAACCCCAACCGTTTCGCCACGCTGGAAAAGCTCATATGTTTTTTCGTCGTCAATCGGAATTTCATCCGGATTGATTTCGATTCCTGTTCTCGCTTTTACTAATTTGATGGTATCTTTAATCAAGGTTAAGGTTTTCAACCCCAAAAAGTCCATCTTCAATAATCCGGCACTTTCTGCAACCGAGTTATCAAACTGCGTTACATATAAATCTGAATCTTTAGCTGTTGTTACAGGTACGAAATTCGTAATATCATCTGGCGTAATAATTACCCCACACGCGTGAATTCCCGTGTTACGAACAGAACCTTCTAAGATTTTTGCTTGCTGAATAGTTTCCGCAGCTAAATCGTCTCCATTCGATAAACGTTTTAATTCGCTTACAGCATCAAACTCTTCTGGTTTTAAGGCTCCTTTTAATGCAGCTTCATCTAAATTGAAGATTTTAGATAACTTCATATTCGGAATCAAACCTGCAACACGGTTCGCATCAAACAATGGTAAATCCAATACACGCGCCGTATCTTTAATCGAAGATTTCGCCGCCATTGTACCATAAGTGATGATTTGCGCTACTTGATTTGCTCCATATTTATCAATCACATAATCCATTACCAACGATCGACCTTCGTCATCAAAGTCGATATCGATATCGGGCATAGATACACGATCAGGATTTAGGAATCGCTCAAAAAGTAAATCGTACTGAATTGGATCTAAATTGGTAATCCATAAACAATAAGCAACTGCTGATCCTGCCGCCGAACCACGACCTGGACCAACCGATACGCCCATTTTACGCGCCGCAGCAATAAAATCTTGTACAATCAAGAAATAACCAGGATAACCTGTTTTTTCAATTGTGGCTAATTCGAAATCCAAACGTTCTTTAATTTCGTCTGTCAATTCTGGATAACGAATTTTTGCACCTTCGTAGGTTAAATGTTTTAAATAAGCATTCTCACCTCTTTTCCCTCCATCTTCATCATCTTCTGCGTGATGAAATTCTTCGGGAATATCAAATTTTGGAAGTAATACATCTCGATAAAGCGTGTATTCTTCTATTTTATCAACAATTTCTTGAATATTAATAATTGCTTCGGGAATGTCTTGAAACAATTGTTTCATTTCTGCTTCCGACTTAAAATAATATTCTTGATTTGGCAAACCAAAACGGAATCCACGACCACGACCAATTGGCGTTGATTGTTTTTCTGCATCGCGCACACACAACAAAATATCGTGTGCATTCGAATCGTCTTGATTGATATAATACGTATTATTTGTCGCAACAACTTTTACATTGTGTTTACGCGCAAACGCAA
Organism: Empedobacter sp. UBA7494; assembly: GCF_002478465.1. Lineage (NCBI taxonomy): Bacteria > Pseudomonadati > Bacteroidota > Flavobacteriia > Flavobacteriales > Weeksellaceae > Empedobacter > Empedobacter sp. UBA7494. The sequence goes on along the minus strand of NZ_DLOC01000005.1, from coordinate 1,609 downwards.
GCAAAGTCTGATTAACACGATCTTCATCTTCTTGTCCGTGGCGCATCAATTCGATGTAAAAATCATCACCAAACTGCTCTTTCCACCAAAGTAAAGCTTCTTCGGCTTGCTTTTCACCAAGATTCAAAATTTTGTTTGGAACTTCACCTTGTAAGTTTCCAGACAAAACAATTAAATCTTCTTTATATTCTTCAATAATCGCTTTATCAATTCGAGGCACGTAGTAAAACCCATCAGTATAAGCCTTCGATGCCATTTTTGCTAAATGATGATAACCATTTTTGTTCTTTGCAAAAATTACAATTTGATAGCCATTATCCTTTTTTGTTTTGTCTAAATGATTTTCACAAACAAAGAATTCGGAACCAATAATAGGTTTTAAGATAACTTCCGTTGGTTCTGCTCCGTCAGCAATTAACTCTTCATTCTTTACTTTTGCAGCTTTATTATGATTTTGTACTTCTGCATTAAAATGAAAAGCTCCCATCATATTTCCATGATCGGTAATTGCAACTGCAGTCATTTTATTTTTTGCCGCAGCACTCACCAAATCGTTTACAGAAATAGTCGATTGAAGAATTGAAAATTGTGTGTGATTATGTAAATGTGCAAATTTTGCTTTCTCGAATTGTGCTAAAACTTCTTCCGAAATATCAATAACCTCATCTCCTCCATCTTCTTTGGCTTTAATTTTCGCAATTTCTTGTGAAGCTTTTTTAAGATTTACGTGATTTAGTCCAACTGGCTGAATATTTGTTTCATTAATTGCATTAAATCGAACAAAATATTCATCTTCAACTTCTAACTCGTTTTTTGTAAAAATACCTTTACGAATCAACTCGAAAAAACAACGCGTAGTTGCCTCCACATCGGCAGTTGCGTTATGCGCTTCGCCAAACGGAACACCAAAAAGATATTGATGCAATTCCGTTAACGTTGGTAATTTGTAACGACCTCCACGACCTCCAGGAAGTTTCAATAACTCAGCAGTCACCTCGGTACAGGTATCCAAAACAGGTTTTTCGGCTAAATTATTTTCATAATTCAGACGATAAAATTCGGCTCCCATAATGTTAATATCGAAACCTAAATTTTGTCCAACAATAAATTTAGCTTTACCTAAAGCTTCGTTGAATTTATCTAAAACTTCTTTTAATGGAACACCTTTTTCGTTAGCCAAATCAGTCGAAATTCCGTGAATACGCTCAGAATCATACGGAATATCAAAACCATCTGGTCGAACCAAATAATCTTGATGTTCAATAATTTGTCCCATTTCATCGTGCAATTGCCATGCTATTTGTATACAACGCGGCCAGTTGTCGGAGTCAGAAATCGGCGCATTCCAATCTTTCGGAAGACCAGTTGTCTCTGTATCGTATATTAAGTACATTGAGTTTTCGTTTGAATCTGTAAATTTACGAAATCTTAGGAGAAGATTTTCTTAAGATAAGTTAAGAAAGTTATTATATGAAATGTAATTTTATTAAAAGAGATATATCCAATATGTTTTACGTTTATACTATTACAATACCACTTTTGATTATTTTGTCTTTCTATTTCGTTGAACTGGATATCCTAACGAAAGTTCCAGTGTAAGTTAAGCTAC
>NZ_DLOC01000042.1:3123-18211 GCF_002478465.1 Empedobacter sp. UBA7494 | reverse complement strand
GCAACTCCTTCTTCTAATAAACGAATTGATTCGCTGTAGAATGGACGAGCCACACGATTTACTATAAATCCAGGAGTATCTTTTGTGATGACTGGTAATTTACCAACAGATTGAATCAATGCTTTTACTTCGTCTGCTAATCCTTCGCGTGTTTGTACGGCTGGAATAATTTCTACCAAAGCCATTAATGGTGCAGGGTTGAAAAAGTGGATTCCAATTACACGTTCTGGTTTAGAACAAGCAGATGCAATTGATGCGATTGATAATGAAGAAGTGTTTGACGCTAAAATACATTCGTCAGAAACGATTTCTTCCACTTGTTTGAAAACTGATTTTTTAATATCTAAGTTTTCAATAATTGCTTCAATCATCAAATCGATGGATGCAAAAGCACTTAAACTATCTGCATATTCGATATTGTTTTGAATTTCTTGTGCTTTTTCAGCAGTATATTTTTCTTTCGCCACTAACTTCTCGAAAGTCTTCGCTAAGTTTTGTTTTGAACGATCTAAAGCTTCTTTATTTGTGTCATATAAAACAACTGGATGACCATATTGAGCAAAAACTTGCGCAATTCCAGACCCCATTGCTCCACCACCAATAATTCCTATTTTTTTCATTTCTTACTCGCCTTTAAAAACAGGATTTCTTTTCTCGATAAATGCGTCTACACCTTCTTGATAATCTGATGTATTCCCTGATTTAGCTTGAAATAATCCTTCTTGAATTAATTGTTCTTCGATTGAATTATTAAATGTTTGATTCAATAATTTCTTTGTATAAGCCAAACCTTTTGTTGGAAGATTTGCTAATTTATCCGCAATCTTAGCAACTTCTACATCGAAAATATCATCAGCAAAAAACTCATAAATCATTCCGATTTCTTTTGCTTGAGCCGCCGAAACTTTATCAGCAAGCATCATCAAAGCAGTTGCTTTTTGAAGTCCAATTAAACGAGGTAAGAAATAAGTTCCTCCACAATCTGGGATTAAACCAATTTTAGAAAAAGCTTGAATAAAGTTTGTCGATTCTTTCGCGACAACAATGTCACAAGCCAAAGCTAAATTTGCTCCCGCACCGGCAGCAACACCGTTTACAGCAGCAACAACTGGTTTGTCCATGTTTCTAATTTTAAGAACCAATGGATTGTAATTTTCTTGAACGATTTTATTGAAGTCGATTTCTTTTTCTTCTAAAACTTCGCCTAAATCTTGACCAGCGCAGAATGCTTTCCCCGTTCCAGTTAAAACCACTGCACGAACAGAAACATCTTGAGCTGCAACATCCAAGTGATGTTGAAGAGATTTAATCATTTCCTGATTAAAACTGTTAAAAACAGAAGGACGATTCAACGTAATCGTAGCAATTCCTCCCTCTTGTGTGTATAGGATTGATGTTGAATTTTCCATAATTTTTTAGTGATGACATTTGAAATAATCAAATGGTTCGTGGCAACTATTGCATTGATACATAGCTTTGCAGGCCGTAGAACCAAATTGACTGATAAGTCTGGTATCTGTAGAGCCACATTGTGGACATTCTACATTTTGTTCATCCGAAAAAAGCGCATCAGACGAAGGATTTTTGGTTGGCGGTGCAATTCCATAAGCCTTCATTTTTTGCTTTCCTTCTTCTGTCATCCAATCAGTTGACCACGAAGGGCTCAACTGATTAATGACATTGATATTTTTGAATCCTTTTTCGATTAATTTTAAACGAACAGAAATTGAAATTGCACTCATAGCAGGACATCCCGAATACGTAGGCGTAATTGTAACGTTGACACTTTCTTGGTCAATTAATTCAATTTTACGCACAACACCAAGATCAATTACACTAATCACAGGAATTTCTGGATCAGCGACTTCCTCCATGTATTGCCAAATTTCTTTTTCGGTTACCATTGCGAATCTGGATAAGTTCTTTGTAAATATTGTAAATCTGTTAAGATAAATCCTAAATGCTCTGTATGAACACCTTCTTTACCTCCTTTTTGTACAAAAGCATTTTCTACATCCGCTTCGATTGTCGCTTCATCTAAAATTGCTTTTACGTTTGCTAACCAAGTTGCTTTAAATTCTTCTGGACTTGAAATTAATCCTTCTTCAACTAAAGCTTTTTGGTAAGGTGCTAATAAAAACGCTTCTTTTACATAAGGTAAAATATTGTTTACAGCTTCCTGAATTTTGTCGTGAGATTCTTGTGTTCCGTCTCCTAAACGAATCATCCATTCTGATGACCATTTTAAGTGATATTTCACCTCTTTCAATGATTTTTCAGCGATAGCTTGTAATTTAAGATCTTTTACTTTCAAGAATTGTTCTAACAATAACGCGTGGTAAGAATCGTAAAAAAACTGACGTGCAACCGTATCTCCGAAATGTCCGTTTGGTAATTCAACTAATAATAAGTTTTTATATTCACGCTCTTCACGTAACATTGCTAACGTATCTTCTGTTGCTCCATTCCCAATCATTTCAGCCGCATAGTCATAATAATTAGAAGTTTGACCTAATAAATCCAACGCCATATTAGACATTGCAATGTCTTGTTCTAAAATTGGACCATGACCACACCATTCGCATAAACGTTGTGCCAAAATTAGATTTGTATCCGCTAAATGCAAGATAAAATCAATGTAATTTTGATTGTTTTGATAAACTGTACTTGTCATAAATTACATGTTTTTAATTTCTTCTGGTACATCATAAAAAGTTGGATGACGGTAAACTTTGTCTTCTGCAGGATCAAAAAATTGTTCCGCTTCATCAGGATTAGAAGCATGAATATTAGCAGATTCTACCACCCAAATACTCACACCTTCTAAACGACGTGTGTATACATCACGTGCATTTTCTAGTGCCATTGTAGCATCAGCAGCGTGTAAGCTCCCAACGTGTTTGTGGTCTAACCCTTGTTTACTTCTAATGAATACTTCCCATAAAGGCCAATCTCTATTTTCCATCTTTTATGCGTTTTTGCGTTGTTCTTTTTCTAATTCTCTTTGTTTTCTTTTTTCGTGGTAAGCTGTTGCAGCGTCACGAACCCAAGCTCCTTCGTTGTGTGCGTTACGGCGAGCATCCAAACGTTGTTTGTTACATTTACCGTTTCCTTTCACAACATTCCAGAATTCTTCCCAATCAATTTCTCCGAATTCGTAGTGACCTGTTTCTTCGTTGAATTTTAGATCTGGATCTGGAATAGTTAATCCTAAATATTCGGCTTGAGGAATAGAAATATCCACGAAACGTTGACGTAATTCGTCATTCGAGAAACGTTTAATTCTCCATTTCATTGATAATTCTGAGTTTGATGATTCTTCATCTTTTGGACCAAACATCATTAATGTAGGCCACCACCAACGATTCATTGCATCTTGCAACATCGCTTTTTGTTCTGGTGTTCCTTTTGATAATACCACTAATGCTTCGTAACCTTGTCTTTGGTGGAAAGATTCTTCTTTACAAACACGTACCATTGCGCGAGCATAAGGTCCGTAAGAAGTTCTACATAATGGAACTTGATTCAAAATTGCAGCTCCATCTACCAACCAACCAATCATTCCGATATCTGCCCAAGTAAGGGTTGGATAATTGAAGATTGATGAATATTTTGCTTTACCTGAATGTAAGTCATTTAAAGTTTGGATACGAGAAACACCTAACGTTTCAGCTGCACAGTATAAGTATAATCCGTGACCAGCTTCGTCTTGAACTTTCGCTAATAAAATTTTCTTTCTATTTAACGAAGGCGCTCTTGTAATCCAGTTTGCTTCTGGTAACATCCCAACAATTTCTGAGTGAGCATGTTGAGAGATTTGTCTGATTAATGTTTTACGGTATGCATCTGGCATCCAGTCTTTTGGTTCGATACGAACTTCATTTTCAATCTTATTATCGAAGATTTCTTGAAAATCAATTTCTTTTGCACTCATTTCTAAACGTTTTTAAAGTTGATTATTTGGCATCAAAATCTACCACGACTTCTGCAGAACGAGGGTGCGCTTGACACGCTAATACAAATCCTCTTTCTAATTCATCTGGCTCAAGTGAGTAGTTGATGTCCATTTCTACCTCACCCTTCTCTACTTTACACTTACAAGTTGCGCAAACACCACCTTTACAAGCATAAGGTAAATCAGCTCCGTTTTGTAAAGCCGCATCTAAGATTGTGTCGCCATTGTAACCCAAATCAAGCTGTAAAGCTGTTGCATCTAATTTAATGGTAACTTTACTCATTGTATCGTTTGATTGTTTTACAGCTTTTTGACGCTCTACCTTTTTCGCTTCTGCAGATGCACTATAGAATAATTCGAAATGTAAATGTTTTGCATCAACTCCTGCTTCTACAAAAGCGTCACGACCGCTTAAAATCATTTCTTCTGGTCCACAAAGGAAAACTTCGCTTACTTCTTTTGGATCGATGATATTTTGCAAGAAATATTCAATTTTTGATTTATCAATTCGGCCACTCAAGATCTCAGCATCAGCCGTTTCGCGACTCAAGATATTGTAAACGCTAATGCGTTCCATGTATCTATTTTTTAATGCTTCGATTTCTTCTTTAAAAATAATCGAACCTTTGTTTCTGTTTCCATATAACAGCACAAATTGACTGTTAGGTTCTGTTTTTAGAACTGTTTTGATAATCGAAAGTACTGGTGTAATTCCAGATCCCGCCACAATTCCTACATATAACTTTTTGTTGTCTTCGTGTACTTCTGTAAAGAAATTCCCTTGTGGAGTCATTACATCAAGAACATCGCCAACTTTGATTGTATCGTTAACAAATGTCGAGAAAATTCCATCCTCAATTTTCTTTACAGCAACTCTTAATTCATTATCCAAAGGACTTGAACAAATTGAGTAAGAACGTCTAATTTCTTCGTTATTGTGAAAATTCTTAAACGTTAAATATTGACCATGTTTGAATTTGAATTCTTGGTTTAATTCTTCTGGCACTTCAAATGTAACGGATACACAATCTGGTGTTTCCTTTTTTACATTTTTAACGCGTAATTGGTGAAAATTTATAGCCATATTATTTTTGAAATCCGTTAATTAATAGTGTCATTAAGTCATTTTCTAACTGCTCTGGTGAGATATCTCGTCCAGGTTTGTACCACAATTCTATCCAACGTAATGATGATAATAAAGTAAATAAAGCAACCGAAACATTCAAATCTTTAAATTCGCCTGCTGCAATTCCTGCTTTGATAAGATTGGCGATTCTTTTTTCGTATCCTTTTCGAATTGTTTTATACAAATCCTTTTTCGTATCCGAAAGATTTTTCCAATCATTATTTGCAACAGAAACTTCGTTTGGCTCATCAATAATCATTCTGACATGCAATTGAATTAAATCTCTCAATTTCTGAACATTTGATTCGTTTGTATCTTCGATCGAGCTAATGTGAGAAACATATTGATTAGCAACTTTAAAACAAATCTCTTCTAAAATTTCGTCTTTCGAACGAATATGATTGTATAAACTTGCGGCTTCCATTCCAACCTTTTCAGCCAGTTCACGCATTGATGTTGCCGAATAACCTTTTTGTTTAAAGATTAAGGCAGCTTCTTGTATAATCAGTTCTTTTTTACTTTGTTTAGGCATATATTTATAAATGTCTGTTATCGATGATTCGGTTTAATTTCCCTCCTTCACTTTTCGGAAGTCCATCAACTTGGTACAATTTAACATTCATTCCTAATCCAATATTGTCTCTAATTTTTTTGTGAATATTAGAGATTAATTTGCAACATGCATGATTAGATTCGTCGTTCAAATTATCACAAGTGAAACCTTGGCTTGCAAAATAGTCAGGATTAATTTCAAATCCAACTTCTACAGCATCCATATTTTTAGGTTTTGTCAAAACTACTTGATAATTTGGTGATAATTCTGGGAATTCTGGAATAAAATCAGCGATTTGTGTGTGAAAGAAATTTACACCTCTAATAATCATCATATCATCTGCACGACCAATAATTGGTCCCATTTTGATATGTGTTCTTTTCTTAGAATGTTCGTACGTAAGGGTTGTGATATCTCCCGTCCAATAACGCACCAATGGTAAAGCTTCTTTTGTTAACGTTGTAATCACTAAAACTCCAGGTTGTCCGTAAGGCACAGGTTCACCTGTTTTCTCGTCTACAATTTCTGGAAAGAAATGATCTTCCCAAATGTAAGATCCTGATCCTTGCTCTTCATAATCTTCATTAGATACACCAGGTCCGATAATTTCGCTCAATCCATAAATATTAGACGCTTTGATATTCAAACTTCCTTCTACTTCTTGACGTAACGCTTCTGACCATGGTTCTGATCCCAAAATCGCAAACTTAAGATTTAAGCTTTCTAACGATTCTCCTCTTTTTTTGATTTCCTCAGCTACTGTTAATGCATACGATGGTGTTGCACAAATCGCATCAGCCTGAAAATCTTTCAACAACATGATTTGTTTTTCAGTATTTCCACCAGAAATAGGAACAACTGTCATTCCTAATTTTTCTGCTCCATAATGTAATCCCAAACCTCCTGTAAACAAACCATAACCATAGGCATTTTGTAATGTCATCCCTGGTTCGCATCCAGAAGCTGCTAAAGAACGTGCTACTACTTCTGAAAATAATTCGATGTCGTTTTTGGTATAACCTACAACAGTTGGTTTTCCTGTTGTGCCACTTGAACAATGTAAACGGATTACGTTGCTCTTTGGTTCTGCAAATAATCCGAACGGATAGTTCTCTCTTAAATGTGTTTTTTTGGTAAAAGGTAATTTGTGTAGATCTTCAACACCTTTGATGTCTTCTGGTTTTATTCCAGCTGTATCAAATGCTTCTTTGTAAAAAGGTACATTGTTATACACTTTTTGCAACATGTTTTGAAGTCTTTCGTTTTGAAGAACGCGCAATTTTTCAATTGGCATTTGTTCTATCTCGGGATTAAATATCATAATTTTTGCAGATTTTGATTTTTGATAATAACAAATTTAATCAAAAAAACTAAAAAAACTAACAAACGTTAGTTTTTTTAGTGTAAAAAATACAATTCATACTAATTATTGTCTTTTAATAAGATAAAACATCATTAATCAATGTTTTTAATTTTTCAGCATTAGGTAACATCTCTGCTTCTAAAGTCGAATTTAATGGAATTGCTGGCATATCTTTCGCTCCTAACACACGAATTGGTGCATCTAAGTACTCAAAACACTCTTCATTAATTAAGCCTGAAATGCTCTGTGCAAAAGAGTTTTGCTTCGCTTCTTCTGTTAAAACAATACAACGATTGTGTTTTTTTACACTATTAAAGATTGTTTCTTCATCTAACGGAACTAAAGTTCTTAAATCGATAATTTCGACTTGATTAGGAAAATCCTTCGCTGCTTGTTTTGCCCAATATACTCCCATTCCGTATGTAATAATCGTAACAGAATTATGATTTTGAGAAGATTCAGCCGTTAAAACTTCACGTGCTTTACCAAAAGGTAATACATAATCTTCGTCTGGCTCAACAGTCGCGGCATCTTCTGTTCCTTTTATCTTACTCCAATACAACCCTTTGTGTTCTAACATTACCACAGGATTTGGATCATAATAAGCTGCTTTCATCAAACCTTTCAAATCCGCTCCAGTAGATGGATACGCAATTTTAATTCCTTTGATATTCGTCAAAACACTTTCTACCGAACTTGAATGATAAGGACCTCCACTTCCGTACGCACCAATTGGCACACGTAAAATCATCGAAACTGGCCATTTACCGTTTGATAAATAATTAGAACGTGCCACTTCTGTAAACAATTGATTCAATCCTGGCCAAATATAATCGGCAAATTGCACCTCAACAATTGGTTTTAAGCCTACTGCAGACATTCCAACCGTAGATCCGATTATAAACGCTTCTTGAATTGGTGTATTAAATACACGATTTTTACCATATTGTTTTGCTAAAGTTGCCGCTTCACGAAAAACTCCACCTAAACGCAACCCTACATCTTGTCCATATAATAAAGCTTCTGGATGTTCTGCCATTAATTCACGAATCGCAAACAATGCAGAATCTACCATCACTGTTTTTTCTTTTCCTTCTGGTGAACGATTTCCTTTTTCTTCGTTAATCGGTGTTGACGCAAAAACATGCGTATATAAATCTTCAGGACGAGGATTTTCTGCTTTTAATGCTTCTTGATATTCTGCCTGAACTTGTTCTTTTATCTTATTTTCAATTTCGATTAAATCATTTTCATCGAAACCTTCATTTAATAAAGTATGTTTTAATTTATCGTAAGGATCACGAGATTGTGCTTCCTCTAAATCATCTCTGTACCATTCTTTGCGGACGCCAGATGTATGATGATTCAATAAAGGAACTTTTGCATGAACCAAAATCGGACGACGTTCTGTGCGAATAATTTCAATTGCACGTTGAATCGTTTCATAAGAAGCTAAGAAATCCGTTCCATCAACCACAAAAACTTCCAAACCATTGAAACCTTTTGCATAATGAGCGATATCTTGTGCACGAATTTCATCTGCCGAAGCCGAAATATCCCATTCATTATCTTGAACCAAATATAAAATTGGTAATTGTTTCAACGCTGCCATTTGGAAAGCTTCTGCCACCTCGCCTTCCGTACAAGACGCATCTCCTAACGAACAAACTGCAATTGGTTTTACTTCTTCATTGCAAAGACCTTCTAATTCTTTGTACTGCATTCCCATCGCAATTCCTGTTGTTGGAATCGCTTGCATTCCTGTTGCACTACTTTGATGCGGAATTTTCGGCATATTATCACGGCGCAAACTTGGATGAGAATAATAGGTTCTTCCTCCAGAAAAAATATCGTCGCGTTTTGCCAATAATTGCAACATCAATTCGTAAGGAGTAATTCCGATTGATAGTAACATGGCATCGTCTCGGTAATATGCGCTTAAATAATCTTGTGGTAATAATTGTAATCCTGTTGCAATTTGAATTGCTTCGTGTCCACGCGCTGTTGCATGTACATATTTGCTTGTTACAGCTTTATTTTCTTCGTATAATTCGGTTAAAGATTTTGCAGTAACCAATAATTCGTATGCTTGTTTAAGTAATGTTGTTGTTGATAATGTGGTTTCCATTCTGATTAAATTTGCGTGTTAACATCCCAATTCTCCATGTAATCTGAAATTCGTTTCAAGAAAACGCCTCCCAGAGATCCGTCTATCACACGATGATCAAACGAAAGTGACAAATACATAAATTGTCTCGCCACAATAATATCTCCGAATTCAGTTTCCAAAACCGCAGGTTTTTTCTTGATCACGCCAGTCGCTAAAATTGCCACTTCAGGTTGATTGATAATTGGCGTTCCCATCAAATTACCAAAAGTCCCCACATTACTTATTGTGAACGTTCCTCCACGAACATCATCTGGCGAAAGTTTATTATTTCTTGCTTTATCTACAATTGAATTTATACCTTTTGCTAAACCTTCTAAATTTAATTCATTGGCTTGATGAATGACAGGAACAATTAAATTATTACTTGGTAAAGCAGTTGCAATTCCAATATTTATCTCATTGTGTTTGATTATTTTAGTCTCAGTTTCATCAACTGACACATTAATCATTGGAAAATCTTTAATTGCACGAACAACACAATCTACAATTAACGGTGTAAATGTCAATTTTTGTTTGTATTTAGCTTCAAAAGCAGCTTTATTTTCTTCGCGCCATTTCACAAAATTCGTAACATCAGGTTCTACATAAGCCGTCACATGAGGCGAAGTTTGTTTACTCTTTTTCATGTGTTTTGAAATCAATTGACGCATTTTATCCATCTCAATAATTTCATCTTTCGCTCCATAAGAAGAACTTGAAACTATATTATTTTTATTTATAGTATTACTTGAATTATTAGTTGTAAATGGTTTATTTTGAATATAATTTAATACATCATTTTTCGAAATTCTTCCATCACGACCAGAACCTTTTATTTGTGAAATATCTGTTGATTGAAGATTTTCTTTTTGGATAATACTTTTTACCAAAGGTGATAAAAATTGATTTGTATCGATTGAATTTATAGTTTGTAAAGTTGTAACAGTTTCAATCTTTTTTTCTTCAACATTTTCAGTTTTTTGAGCTGATTGTTGTTGAGTTTCTGAAGGCTCAATTAAAGCGAAAACTTCTCCTATTTTTATCTCATCTCCTTCATTAAATCTAAACTCAATAATTTTTCCAGCAGTTGTAGAAGGCACATCAGAATCTACTTTATCCGTCGAAACTTCGGCAATTACTTCATCCTCATGAATGAAATCACCAACGTTTTTTGTAAAACGAACCAACTGTACAGACTCAACACTTTCTCCCAATTTTGGAATCGTTAGTTCTATATTCTTCATTTTATTTGTTTGCAGTTTTGAGCGTTGAATATAATCATTTTTTATAAAAACTAATGAATGTTAGTTGAAATATTCATTGGAATTTTGTTTTTTTAGTGTAGCTATTAGATTATCCAAAACTCATACCTATTAAAACCTCATCACCAAACCAACTCCAGCTTGATTATTTTGATAAACAGGAAAAACCATTGTCGCCACTTTTGATTCTTTATTTTTTGGATAAAACCAATTGTTAATCGTAGGAAATAACCAATACGCCAATTCCGTCGATAAAATTCCTATTCCCGCTCCAGCAACAACATCTCCAACCCAATGGCGATTATTGACAACACAATAAACACCCGTAAAAGCAGCCAAAGGATATCCAGCCAAACTCAACCAAAAATTAGAATCTTGGTATTCTCGAAACATAAATTGAGCCGTAGAAAACGCATTTGCCGTATGTCCAGAAGGAAAAGAAAGATTGTTTGTACCATCGGGTCATTCCTCTTGCACAGCGTGCTTTAGTCCCATTACCAAACCTGTATTGATGATTTGAGAAGCTGCAAAAATTATTGTACGATCTCGTAAATTATGTTTCCCTTGAACGCCAGCCAAATTCAATCCATAAACCGCCGCTGCAGGTAAATATTGTGTATAATTATCATATTTATTTCCTTTTGTTTTATCTTCTAAAATTTCGTTTTGAGTAGATTTATTTAAATTATCCAATGCTGGAATTGCCAAACTCAAACTTCCGTATGTAATTAAAGTCGCAGGAATAATCAACTTTTTGGCGTTGAAATGATAAACTTTATCTTCTGGATTAAATGTTTGCTTTGGAATAGAATCAAGTTGAATAGAATCGGTTTTAGTTTGCTGAATTGTATCTTGTACATTTCCTTTTATCGAAAATATTGAAAGTAATACACAATTCATGACTATCGTTTTTGTTTTAATTTGGTTCATTTTCACATTCATTTTATTGAACAAATGTATTTGAAACCTCCTTACACAAAACTTAAAATTTGATTAAGAAAAAAGCCATTAGAAATAATCCAATGGCTTTAAAAAAAATATCTATTTATAAATTTCCTCGACGCTCTTGCTCTCTTTCTAAAGCTTCAAACAATGCTTTGAAATTACCTGCTCCAAACGATTGCGCTCCATGACGCTCGATAATTTCGTAGAATAATGTTGGACGATCTTCGACTGGTTTCGTAAAAATTTGTAACAAATAACCTTCTTCATCACAATCAACCAAAATTCCTAAATCTTGTAACTTCTTAATATCCTCATCAATTTCACCAACGCGCTCTGGAATCATATCGTAATAAGCCTCTGGTGGCGCTGATAAAAACTCAACTCCACGAGATTTAAGTTCTGTCACAGTTTTTACAATATCCTTAGTTGCAACTGCAATATGTTGTACACCTTCACCTTCATAAAAATCTAAATATTCTTCGACTTGAGATTTCTTTTGACCTTCTGCAGGCTCATTAATAGGGAATTTTGAATAACCATTTCCGTTACTCATCACTTTCGACATTAATGCTGAATACTCTGTATTGATTTGTTTATCATCAAACGATAAAATATTTACAAATCCCATTACATCTTGGTACCAAGCAACCGCTTCGTTCATACGATTCCAACCCACATTACCAACACAGTGATCCACATACAATAAACCACAATCTGTTGGTTGATATGTTGATTCAGATTTTACATAACCTGGCATAAAAGGACCTTCATAATTTTTACGCTCAATAAACATATGAATCGTTTCACCATATGTATAAATTCCAGACATTTTTACTTCACCAAACTCATCTGTAATCGTAGTTGGCTCCATATAAGGCTTCCCTCCACGTTTCGTTGTTTGCTCAAAAGCATCATACGCATCATCTACCCAAAGTGCTAAAATTTTAACTCCATCACCATGTTTCATAGCATGTTGACAAATTGGAGAATCAGATTTTAAACCAGAAGTTAATACCAAACGAATTTTCCCTTGTTGTAAAACATAAGAAGCTCTATCTCTCACTCCAGTTTCTGGGCCAGCATATGCAACTTCTTGAAATCCGAAAGCTGTTTTGTAATAATGTGCAGATTGTTTTGCATTACCAACATAAAACTCGATATAATCTGTTCCATTGATTGGAAGAAAGTCTTGTGCTAATGCTATTTTTTCTGCAAATGTTTGTGTACTCATTTTATTGTGTTTTTATTTTTATGTATTATCTAAAAAGTATTAAATTTTTACAGTTATTGATAACTTTGGGGGAGATTCCTCCTAACGTCGGAATGACATCATGTCAAGCTGAATTTATTTCAGCTTCTCTTCAAATTAACTTATGATATATTGAAACAAGTTCACGATGACAAATCGCGCAACTCATAACTCATAGCTCATAACTTTTAATAAAGCCAAGATTTATAATAATCTGGATCTTCGATTTCTAAAGCTTGTTCGGTTAACATCAATGGTCTGAAAGGATCAATCATCACAGCTAATTCATGTGTTTCTTTCGCTCCAATCGATTTTTCAACTGTCCCAGGATGTGGGCCATGCGGAATTCCTGCTGGATGTAATGTAATTTGTCCTTTCTCAACCGATTTTCTAGACATAAAATCTCCATCCACATAATATAAAATCTCATCAGAATCTACATTACTATGGTTATAAGGAGCTGGAATCGCATTTGGATGATAATCGAAAAGACGCGGAACAAAACTACAAATCACAAAACCTGCTCCTTCGAAAGTTTGATGAACAGGTGGTGGCTGATGAATACGCCCTGTAATTGGCTCGAAATTATGAATAGAAAAAGCCCATGGATAATGATAACCATCCCAACCTACAAAATCAAAAGGATGAGTTCCATAAACGTAAGGATAAATTAATCCTTCTTTTTTGATCATAATCTTGAAATCTCCGTGTTCATCATTTGTTTCAAGATTTTGAGGACGTTTAATATCACGCTCGCAAAAAGGCGAATGTTCCATTAACTGTCCAAAATGATTGCGATAACGACGAGGTGTTTCAACTGGACTAAATGATTCTGTAATAAACAATCGGTTATTAGAATCATTAAAATGAAGTTGATAAATAATTCCACGTGGAATCACTAAATAATCTCCATATTCAAATTCAATTTGTCCATAACCAGTTTTTAAAACTCCAGAACCTTCGTGTATAAAAATTACTTCATCCGCCATCGAATTTTTGTAGAAATAATCAGTCATCGATTCTTGTGGCGCAGCCAATGAAATATGCAAATCATTGTTAACCAAAACTGGTACACGAGATTCTAAATAATCTTTGGTAGGTTCTACTTTAAAACCTTTTAAAGAGGTATGTTTTAAATGTTTTGCGCGGGCAATTTTTGGCTCTACCGAATAAGGTTCGCTAATCGCTTTTACCAAAGTTGGTGGATAACAGTGGTAAACATTGGAATACGTACTCGAAAATCCATGCGTAGAAACTAATTCTTCTGCATATAATTCTCCATTTGGTTTTCGGAATACCGTATGTCGCTTTTGTGGGAATTCTCCCAAATGATGATAAAGTGGCATATCGTATTTTGTTTGTTATTTTGATGAAAAGGGATATAGATGACGAGATTCGTCAACAAATAATCTGCAATATTCTAGTGTGAATATTGAGCAAATACAATTTTGGAAAGTAAAGCAGAAGTTTGCTTATTCATTCCAACAAATAAAGGTTTAATATTTTCTTTAATTGTTTGCATTTCTTTTCTGTGGCTATCTCAAAGATAGAAACATTTTTTGATTGTACAAAATACCTTACTAAAAAATGCTTTACAACAATTATTTTCAATATTTTTAAAAAACTACATATAACCCGTAGGGCATTATTGAACTAGATTAATTTTGAGATTATTTTATGTTTCTATTGAAAAGAAATTTATTGAGATGCTGAATGGTTGTTAAAACCTTTATTCTAACTAAAATTCGCTGTTATAAGAAAACGTATTACATCAAGCTTAGAATGTAGCAAAAATCTATGCTTCTATTGTGGTGAGAAAAGATTATATATTCATTTTGGCCTGATCCAAAACATTTGAAATCAAGAATTTGAAATTAAAAGGAGAAGCTTTATAAGCTTCGGAATATTACTTTTTGCTTGATCAAAAAGTAATCTCGACTCTTCAGCAATGATAATCTATAAATTTGTTGTTATAAGTGAATTTAAGTATAGAAAAGTATTATAAAAATGTCATATGATTTGGAAACGAGTGTCAAAAAGTTGAAAGTCATGATTAAGATGTTTTACTGTTTGCGGAGCAAATGATTTAAAACATTCAATGACTGAAACCAATTTTGACCGTTGAAAATCAAAGACAAGAGTTTTTTGATTACTTTTTTGCTCTCAAAAAAGTGATAGAAAGATTATTCTCGTTTTTCAAAACTATATTTCATTCATTTTTTATTCATGAGTTATTATTGTTTTCAAATGAATTCATATGCCCTTTGGGGAACCTTGACGCAAAAACATTTGAGATTAAGAATTTGAAATTAAAAGGAGAAGCTCCTGTGGAGCTTAGGTAAAATTGTTACAAGTTGATTAATAATTATATGTTCATTTTTTCCTTGATGAAAAAACGAACCAAAAAAATCAAGACTTCGATTTTTGACGTTCAATCTTAATTTTACTCCCTAAAAATCTTAAACGATTCGCTATCGCTCACTAAT
>NZ_DLOC01000042.1:0-2905 GCF_002478465.1 Empedobacter sp. UBA7494 | reverse complement strand
CGCTTGTTTCAATGGATTGAATCTCGTCTGCAAATCGTATGTCGGTTTTGGTACTCTTATTTACAATAATCTTGTCTCTTCAACAATGACGGTTTTTAATTCATTGTTAAAAGTGAAAATCAGTTGCTTTATTTCCATCGTAATATACATTATCAATTCCAATATGTCCAATATCATTTAACTGTGATCCAACACCTGTCCAACCGTTAACCAATTCATCATTAAAACTAAATTTATTAGAACCTAAAGTCTGTCCACCTTGTTCTCCTGGTTGAATATTGTAAACCTTGCTTTACCAATTTAATCGACTGCATAACCAGTTCGGGCGTAATCAGATTTGCAGCACCTATTTCGTCTCCTTTTCCATAAGGTGATGTTTGTCAACTGGTATCTTTCGGATCAATTAAAGTTTTATCTTGTGCGTAACCAATAGCTACAAATTTGATTATAGGTTTTGTTTTCATCTATTTTCTTATTTTTAGATTTTCGCCAATTCTGTATTGATGAATTTCATTTCTTCAGCAGAAATAGTAATATCCATTGCTTTTGCATTGGCTATCGCTTGTTCAGCATTTCTTGATCCAGCTAAAACAATCGAAATAGCAGGTTGTAAACTTGTCCAACGTAAAACTAATTGTGAAAGTGTAGCTCCTTTTTCTGCTGCAATTGGAGTAATTGTTTCAAGGAAAGTTTTTACTTTATCTAAATCAAATTGTTGGAAATAACCATTTCTGTGGTCATTATCTTTCAGTTTTCCATCTTTAAAGTATTTTCCGGTAAGTAAACCTCTTTCCATTGGGCTGTACACAATAATTCCTAAATCATTATCCAAAGCATAAGGAACTAAGTCCTGCTCTACTCCGCTGTTCAGCATACTATATCCAACTTGATTACTCGCGATATTTAGTGTTTTACGCGCTTCTTCTACTTGATCCACACTGTAATTACTTACACCAGCAGCACGAATTTTACCTTGTTGAATTAAAATTTCCAAGGCTTCCATCGTTTCTGAAATTGGCGTTGTAGTATCTGGCCAGTGAATTTGCAATAAGTCGATATAATCCGTTTGTAAACGTCTTAGACTGTCTTCTACTTCTTTAATAACACTTTCTTTTGATGAATATTTATAAACAGGAATTGCTTTTCCATTTTCTTCTGCATCAAAGAAAAATTCACCTTTTCCCTTATTACTTCCGTCCCAAACTAAACCGAATTTTGTTAACAATTGAATTTTTGTTCTATCATAACCTTTTATAGCTTCACCAATCATTTTTTCGCTCAATCCAAAACCGTAAAATGGCGCTGTATCCAAAGTTGTTACACCATTTTCGATAGAAGCTTGTACCGATGCAATACTATCTTTTTGCTCGTTTCCACCCCACATATTTCCACCGATAGCGAAGGCTCCGTAAGTGATTGCTGATAATTCTAAATCTGTATTTCCTAATTTTCTGTATTCCATTTTTTATAGTTTTTTTGTTAAATAAATTTGTGGTATTTCTTGTAATTTTTCGACAACCAATTTGCCAAATTCTAAGATATAAGACTGTTGATTATGCTCATCTAAACCCTGTTGATCTCTCCAAATTTCGTAGAAAACAAATGTATTTTCGTCCTGCGAACCTTGATGCAAATCATACTGAATATTAGCATCTTCTTTTCGGGTTTCTGTAACCATATTCTGCAAAACAACTGTTACATCTTCGCGATATTCAGGTTTTGCTTTAATAACTGCTGTTAGGTAAATCATACCAATTCTTTTTCTTTAATGAATATGTTTTCTAAATGTTCTCTATATGCTATACGGTAATTTTCGATACGTTCTTCAGTTGCATTTTTTTCCAAGTCGTGGAAATGGAAACCGTTTATTCTACTTAGTCCTGCAAACTGATTCATTTTGTGGAAACCAAATAAAACACCCTCATCAACTGTTTTTTGATCGAAAAATTCTCCTTCTAAAGTAAAAGCCGTTTCTGGCGCATTCCATGTCGTATTAACCATATATTTTTTACCTTGCATCAATCCACCTGTTCCGTAATTAATTGCTGGATTTTTGCGTGAACGACCATCATTTCTATAAATTCCATTTTCATGTCCAGCCGTAAAAACTTCGTCGATATAATATTTCAAGCGATTTGGAACTTGAAACCACCAAATAGGAAAATGGTAAATAATCAAATCTGCCCATTTAAAATTCTCTACTTCTTCAAAAGCATCAAATTCATCATTTATATTTGTAACACGAAAATCAAAACCTTTTTCTTGTAAAAATTCTGTTGTCCAATTATTTAATGTTTTATTGAAAGCTCCACCTGAATGGGCAAAGTTTTGCGCTCCGTTGATAATAAATATATTCATTTGTATAATTTTAATTATTGATAGTGTAAATTTCTATCATATTTATATATTATACAAATAACTTAAATTATATATTTTTATCAGAATAGTGATAGATTAATTTATCGACTCTTTTGTTTATCAGCTATAACAATTGTTTTTCTTCCACCAATGCCATTTTTATCATAATCGTATACTTTAGGGATTTCACTCAATAGAAAAAAACTGACTAACTATAAGGTTAAATTTTGTGTTTGATATATTTAATTATTCGAATATACTTACGATGGTCTTTCCTGAACCCTGACCACTTTGAGCGTAAAGATGAGCTTCAGCTACATGATCAAAATCAAATACTTTATTAATAAGTGGTTTTAATTTTGATTGTCCAACCCAAATAGTTAACTGATTCATTATTTCTTTTAATTTATCGATTCCTTGCAGATTATAATAAATCAATAGAGTAATCATATATACAAAATGAAGGTTTAATGCTTTTTGGTGTAAAATTGAAATATCAATCTTTTTATCTCTAGTAAGAGTAGAGACTGGATATCCCCCTGAATTT